>JARFRM010000232.1 GCA_029287235.1 Thermoanaerobaculales bacterium | reverse complement strand
ATCCACTGCCAGGTCCGGCACCGCGAGCGGCCATCGTCGCTGACCTGGATCATCTCGTAGAGATAGAGATCGGGCTCGCCCTTGCGCTCCCAGTAGAGCATGATCGACCGGTTGAACTCTTCCAGACCCTCCTCGGCGGCCCAACCCGTGATCAATTCGTTGTCGAACCAGACCCTGCCGTCCCGATAGGTTGCCGGGAAATCCCGCACTTCGGTTCTGCCGTCGGACCATGCGTAGTGGTTGGTCTGGTGATAAGGGTGAGCGCCACCCTCGGGGAAACGACACACCAGCCGCGACCGGTGTTCATCGATCTTGTCGCCGGCTGGATTGTAGTATCGGTACCGCCCGTCCCAGACACCTTCGTTGCGGGCGAGCAGTGGCATCGTCTGCTTGATATCGGTCACCATGACCTCCCACGGCTGCAACCGACCCGGTTCGATGAGAATTTCAAATCGGCGGTATCCCGATCACGGATTGATGACGAATCTGCACCCAACCCAGACCCTTCTCCCCGGCAGAGGGTAGCCCGGCTCCATCTCCACCGCGGCATCGAGGACGTTGTCGACCTGGAGGGTGAGCTCGGTCACGCCGACTCTGCCGGTGAGGCCGAGATCGAGGAGCGAGTAGGCGTCAAGCGCCAACCGTTCGCCGCGGTCGTAGGCCACCCGCCGACCCGTCGCGAGCCACACCCCACGCAGATCCACGCGCCGGCCGAGATGGACGACACCGATCAGCTCGATCTGGTGGTCGGGAACGTAGGGAATCTCTTCGAAGCCCTCGCTGGAGCTCGTGAACCGATGGTCGAGACCGGTCCACGCAGCGCTGTAGCCGAAGACACCGATCTCCCCCCGCAACCGCAGCTCGAACCCGGTGATCTCGGCCTCGTCCTGGTTGCGATAGGGAAAATCGCGCCCCTCGCGAGTGATCAGATCGGAGACCCGATTGAAGAAGGCCGTGCCCGCAACCGTCAACACCGATGATGGAGAAAACTCGGCACCGAGATCGACTCCCGTGGTCTTCTGGGGACCGAGATCCGGGTTTGGAGGATCGGTGCCGTAGAGCTGGCGCATGGTCGGGAACCGGCCGCGCCGATAAAGCGCAACGGAGGCCGTCCAGTCCGACCCCAACATCCTCCTGAACTCGATCTGCGGCGACAGGAACGTCTCCGACGGCCGGGGATCGTCGGTCAGCACCGGATTTCCGTCGATCTCACGCAGGCTCTCGGCTCGGACCACATCGAGCCCTTCGAGCGCCAGAGAACCGATGAGGCTGTTCCGTCCGTCGATCCGCCACCGATCCTCGGCCGAGATCGACCAGGTCCACGCCCGGTAGATCTCGTTGGGGTCCTCGGACCCATCCGGGTATCGTTCGGTCTTGAGGTGGCGGTCCTGGCGGAGATGGATGGCGCTCCCGAGCCGGTGGCCGCCGCCCAGGGCCCACTCACCCTGTGCATAGCCTCCATAGACGCGATCGGAGAATGACGACTCCAACCGGAGCGCCTCGAGATCCGGGTCGGCAAAGACCTCGAGGGTGTTTTCGAAGGCGTGACCGTAGATCTGGCCGCGAACCTGCCCACGAGCGATGTCATGCTCGTACCCGAGCGCCAGGGTGGTCTGACGCCACTCGGGGAAGCGGGCGAACTTGATGAAACCCACGGGTTCGGTGGTGTGGAACGGAATCCCCTTCTCGGCATCGATGAAGCGCAGCGAGGCGTAGAGCGTCCCGGCGTCGGGGATCTTCCAACCGATCCTACCCATGGCTGTGGCCCGGCGGAGATCCGAGTTGACCCGGACACCCCCGTCCTGGAACGGCGTCTCCTCGAAACCACCGGCCATGGGCCAGCCATCCGAGGTCTCTGCCCCGAGCCCGAAGTACCAGCTCACCCGATCCCCACCACCGACGCCGGCGTGCGCCACGGCCGTTCGCTCCCCGGTGAGCCGGAAATCACCGGCGACCCTCTTCGATGGACCGCCCTGCATGGTGGTGACATTGATGACCCCGGCAAGCCCGTTGGGCCCGTAGAGCGGGGATGCCGCCCCTCTGGTGACCGAGACCCTCGCTACATCGAAGATCGGCAACTGGCCGAGATCGAGATCTCCGAAGTACGGGTCCGAGACGGGCACCCCATCGACCAGGAGAAGCACATTGGACTGCTCGTAACCCCGGACCCACAGCTTCTGTTCATTCCGCCCGCCGATGCTCATGGAGACCCCGGGCAGCAGCTCCAGAGCCTGACCGATGGTCACCACCCCCGATGCCCGGATCGCATCGGCATCCATGACATCGGTCGTTCCCGGCGGCGGGTCCTCGTCCTCGTCCACCACGACGATCTCGCCGAAGAAAAAGGGATTGGCCCGATCGAGGGGTTCGCCGTGTTCGGCCGGGGCCTCGGTGGGTTCAACCGGATCACTGTCGACGGATTCCCGGGGTGCGGCATTCGCCGCCGCCGCCGCAAGAACCACACCCAGGACGAACCGGAGCACGGCCACCGTCGGGCGGCAGAGGCTCCCCCCGCCGCGCACGTGTCGTCCCACCACGTCTCCTTTCCAAGCCGGGAGGCCGAGACGTTTCCGTTTCGACCCTTGGGGCCCCGGGACCTGACGATCCCGCCCACCGTTCGACGTGCCGTGGGATGACTCCGGTAGCCACGCCGAATCGGAGACTCCCCCGGTTTGTACCTCGGGCGTGCCTCGATTGCAACCTCCCCGCAACCACCCTTCACTCGTGCAGAGCGTCGAGGTCCTCCGGCGTGTTGACGTTCGTCCAACACGCTGCGAGATCGGCGGGAGGTTGAGGACTCACGATCTTCTCGTGTCCGGCGATCCTCCAGGGTCCGTGGGCGCCCGACCGCGCAAGCCGTTCCAGGAGGACCAGCGCCTGGGGCTCGTAGATCGCGAGGAACGGTTCGACGGGCCCCTCGCCCAGCCGGGGAAGAACGGCCCATCGCCCGGGACGGCGCTGCCCCAGAAGCCAGTCGACGGCGTCTCGGGTGATCAAGGGTTGGTCGCAGGCGACGACGAGCCAGGTGTCGGTCGGCGCCCACCTGAGGGCCGACACGAGGCCTCCCAGAGGCCCGGGGATTCCGGGAGCATCGGCCAGCCGTCGATTGCTCGCGAGGTCATCGGGCACCCGGCCCGAACCGAGCAGGACCGGATCGGTCGACACCGACCCGAGACCGTCGATGGCGCGGTGGATGAGGGTCCGACCCCCGTGGTCGACGAGCTGTTTGGGAACCCCCATTCGGCTCGAGCTGCCACCCACCAGAACCCCGGCAAGGACCTTCCGTGATCGCCACGCCCCGTCGAGCAACCGCGAGATCTCCTCAACCGCGATCTCGGTCCGATCTCCACCGATCGGCAGGATCCGCCGAATCTCGGTGACATCCTCGGGGGGATCGGACCCGCTCTCGCCCAGGAGCCACAGCTTCGGTAACGAGGTCTGCTTGTGGCCCTCCACCAGCACGAGATCGTGACCCTCACCCAACCGGGCCAGGGTCTGACCCAGATCCGGCGCTTGGGACGGGTGCCACCGAGCCGCCGACTCGTTGGACCCGCGGATCACGACATCGGCGCCGGCTCGAAAGAGCCGATCCGAGTCCTTGCCCGGCCGATCGAACTGGATGCCGTGGGCATCGTGCTTGACCACCGCGACCGAAATCCCGCGCGCGCGCAGGAGCGGCAACACCCCCTCGATGAGGGTGGTCTTCCCCGAGTTCTTGAACCCGCAGACCGCGAGGACAGCCACACCGTCGGTCGTCAGCACCATTGGAAGAGTCTACCGCCTGTTCCACCGATCGACCGGTTTGTTCGTCAATCGTTCACGAGAGCGAGAAATGTGCGCTTCATCACAACCACTTTCCCGGCGTTCTCCGCTTCACCTGTCAGAGGCAAGACAGATTCGGCAATCGCAACTACTCAACGAGGAGGACGCCATGGACTCGAGCATGAAGAAAACCACGATCCGAAGCGCGACGACTTTTGTAACTCAGATGTTCTATTTCACCCTGATGACCATTGTTCTGGTGGGAACAGCCGGTGAGGCGCGGGCCACCGGGCTGATGTTCTACGCCCTCGAGGACGGCCAGGTACGGGGATTCGACATCGTCACCGGCACAGATTCCATCAGCATCCCCGCCGCCGCATTTTTCGGCAACCCGCCGAGTCCCGCCACCGGCCGCAACATCGCCTACGACCCCATCACCGATCTCATGTGGTACTCGGCATCGGACAACCACGTCCACTCGCTGGTGGTCAGCACCCTGGCCGCGGGACCGACGATCTCGGACATCGGCGACGCGTTCTACGGCCCCATCCGCACCCTCGCCATCGATCAGAGCGCCCGCCGTCTCTACATCTCCAACTCCAACGGCAACGTCGAGGTCTATGAGCTCATTGCCAACACCAGGATGTACACGATCCCCCTTGCCGCATTCGGATTGAGCGAGCCCAACCCCGGCAACCGCAGAAGACTCGCCGCAGACGGCAATGGATACCTGTGGTTCGCGGCGGCCGATGGTGCCTTGAAGGAGTTCGACACGTTCCAATACAACCCCCATTTCACCGGCCGCGAGATCCCGGTCAGCGAGCAGATCGATCCGAGCAACCCCGGTCAGCAGCGCTGTTTCGTGGCCGTGCGCTGGCCTGCGGGGGAGCATTACCTCTACTACGCCTCATCGGACGACACCGTGCGGACCGCCAACCTGGACACTTTGACCAACGTCACCATCAGCTACCCGGCCGCCTGGTTTCTGACCTCGAGCAACCCCGGCGAGCTTCGCTCGCTTGCCCTTGACCCCACCTGGACCCCTCCCGGCACCTGGCCCGCCCCACCCACCGGGATTTCGGCGACCGACGGTTTCTATCCGGATCAGATCTGGGTCGGTTGGACCGCTCCCGGTGACTCCGAATACGAAAAACTGTTCAGGCGCGAGCTCGGAACCGGCACATGGTTCAGCTCGAACCCGCTGTGCTTCGGCGGTTGTTTCGACATGCTTCCGATTGTTCCGGGACAGCTCTACGAGTACGCGGCCAAAGCCTGCAACTCCACGTGGGGCTGCAGCGATCTCAGCATGGAAACCGACACCGGATACGCCGGCGGGATGACACCACCGACCGGGGTGACCGCCAGCCAAGGCACCTTCCCGGACCGGGTCCGCCTGACCTGGAATCCGGTTGCAGGGGCAACCGGCTACCAGATAACCGGGTTTCCCTACAACGGCGGTTCACCCACCATCATGTGGGTGACCGGCACAACTTGGGACGATTTCGGCGCCCTGCCGGTGGGTTCACTCTGGGAGTATTTCGTCGATGCCTGCGCCGGTCTGGGCTCGTGCTCGGCGAGTACGACCTCGGTCTGGGGTTGGATGGAGACCCCGATCTTCGTCGATGGATTCGAATCGGGTGACCCGCTCGACTGGAGCCGGGTGGTCTACTGAACAGGAAAACAGATCGATTCCCTCGGGCGGACGCTTCGGCGTCCGCTCGACTCTTTTGGGGATCGCTGGTACAACAGAGTTCAGGAAGTCTCGATGACAGAACAAAACACAGGTTCGGCCGGGGTCACAGAGCTGCTTCACGCCTGGAATGACGGCGATGTCGGGGCCCTCCGAGAACTGATGCCGATGGTCTTTGCGGAGCTTCGCCGGATGGCGCGGCTCCGCTTTGCCTCGGAACGTTCGGGTCACACCCTGCAACCGACCGCCATCGTCAACGAGGTCTATCTTCGTCTGGCCAAACAGAAAGCTCCGAATCTTGTCAATCGGGACCATTTCCTCGCCTACTCCGGCAAGATGATGCGGTGGATCCTGGTCGATCACGCCCGCCGGCACCGCAGTGAGAAGCGCGGCGGCGACCAACCCACCATCTGCCTCAATGAAGATCTCGACGTGGAGCAGGCGGCGGCGCCCCTGGTCGACATCATCGCCCTCGATGAAGCCCTGAATCGGCTCGAAGAACTGGAGCCCCGCCAAAGCCGGGTCGTCGAGCTCAGGTATTTCGCCGGGCTGACCATCGAGGAGACCGCAGGTCTGATGGGTGTTTCTCTGAGCTCGGTCAAGGACGACTGGCGGATGGCGAAGATCTGGCTCTACCGCACCCTGACGGGGGCCTAGGATGACCGATCGCGAGGCCTACCGCCGATTACAGAAGATCTTTCTTCACGCGAGCGCCCTCGCAAAGAGCGAACGCGCGACCTATCTCGATTCCGCCTGCGGGGACGAACCGGCTATTCGGGCTGAGATCGAAGCGATGTTGGCCGCTGAGAGTCAGGTGGGCACCTTCCTCGAGAGTCCGGCGGTTTCGCCGTCGCCGACGAGGAGCTCTCCAGTCGCCGAAGGCGACCCCCGGGTCATCGGCCCATATCGGCTCCAGAAACGACTCGGTTCAGGCGGCATGGGAGTGGTCTATCTGGCGGAGCAAACCGAACCGGTCCGCCGCCAGGTGGCCCTCAAACTGATCAAGATCGGGATGGACACCGAACAGGTGGTGGCGCGTTTCGAAATGGAACGCCAGGCCCTGGCCATGATGGAGCACCGCGGCATCGCGCGCGTCCTGGATGCTGGGGCGACCGATGACGGCCGCCCGTATTTCGTGATGGAGGTGGTGCGGGGGACCCCGATCACCACCTATTGCGACAAGAAGCGGCTGAGTCCCGATCAGAGGCTCGAGCTCTTCGCCCAGGTCTGCGATGCGTTGAACCACGCCCATCAGAAGGGCATCATCCACCGCGACATCAAACCCTCCAATGTGCTGGTCGAAAACCGGGATGGCGATGTCACACCGAAGATCATCGACTTCGGGATCGCCAAGGCGACCAACCAGAGGCTGATGGAGGGAGGGCTGCACACCGGCATCGGCCAAATCATCGGCACACCCGAGTACATGAGCCCCGAACAGGCCGATGCGTCGGGGCTCGATATCGATACGCGATCCGACATCTACTCGATGGGTGTCATGCTCTATGAGCTCTTGGCCGGGGTTCTCCCCTTCGACTCCACCCTCGGTCGATCCGCAGGCTTTGGTCAGATCCAGCACATCCTCTCCGAGGAAGCACCGCCGACACCGAGCACAAGGGTCTCGTCCCTCGATGGTTCCGAGATCACGTGCGGCCTCAAACCGCAGGAACTCCGACGCAGGTTGAAAGGTGATCTGGACTGGATCGTCATGAAGGCCATCGACAAGGACCTCGACCGCAGATACCAGGCTGTTTCGGAGTTCGCCTCGGACATCCGGCGCCACCTGGCCCACGAGCCGGTCCTCGCGTCACCTCCGGCCACGCTGTATCGCCTGCGGAAGTTCGTGCGCAGACATCGAACCGCGGTCGCCGGTTCTGTCGTGGGAGCCCTCTTGTTGCTCGGCGGGGTCGTGGCCACGACCTCTCAGGCGATCCGTGCGACCCGCGCCGAGCGGGAAGCTCGCCACCAGGCCACTCTCGCAGCCGATGTCAACGACTTTCTGATCTCCATGCTCTCCGAGGCCAATCCGGCGAATCGCCCCCCCGGGACCGAGTTCACCGTCGCCGATGCCCTCGAAACGGCGGCCCACATCGTCGATGCCGGGGACCGCTCGCCACGCCTCGAAGCCGAGGTCCGGAGAGTGGTCGGCGTGACCTTCTACTCCCTCGGTCGATACGAAGAAGCCGAATTGCAGATGCGCAGGGCCCTCGAGACTCTGAGGTCACTCGATGACGTGCCCGCCGTCGAGGTGGCCCGCCTGGACGTTCAACTCGGGAATATCCTGGTCGACAGCGGCGAACTGGATGAGGCCGAGCGCGTCCTCGAGGCCGCGCGCGACGTCTTTGCCGGGGCCGGTTCCGGCCACGTTGTCTCCTGGGCAACGGCGACCCACCACCTGGCCGATGTGGCAAGGATGAGGGGCGACAACGAAACCGCGATGATGCTCAACGAAGACGCCCTCGCCGCTGCTCGATCCGTCGACGGCGACTCTGCCGACACCATCGAGGCGAGCGTGCTCATCGATCTCGGGGCCCTGGATCTCGAACTGATGGAGCTCGAGGACGCGGAGGCCCGGATCCGTGCGGGTCTGTCCCTCCAACGCGCCGTCTTCGGAGATCGCCACCCGACCATCGCCGAAACCCAGCTCTCGCTCGCCAAGGTGCTCTCGGGGAAAGGCGACTTCGACAACGCCACACGCCTCTTCCAGGCCAGCCTGGACACAACTCGAGAGGTCTTTGGTGAGAATCACATCAGGGTGGCCGTCATTCTCCACAACTACGGCTTCCATCTCATGAATCGAAACCCCGTGCAGGCCGAGGACTATCTTCGCGAAGCGGTCCGGGTGCTGGAGGATCGCGGCAACAATGCCGCGGTTGCCAGAGCGCTCGATGTTCTCGCCGCGGCGCAGCTCGACCTGGAGAACTACGAATCCGCCGAGGGGAGCTTTTCCAAAGCCCTTGAATTGCGTCGGTCTTCATTGCCCGACGACCACCCGGATATCGCCCAGAGTCTCAACAACCTGGGAAGCCTGTATATGCGGAGCCGGCGGTACGATCGAGCGATCCCCATGTTCGAACAGGCCCTCGAACGCTATCGTCGCATCCACAACGAACGAAGCCCCCAGATCGTGATCGTGACCTACAACCTGGGATCCACCCTTTCCGATGCGGGTCATCCGGACCAGGCCCTTGCTCATCTCTCGGCGGCCGCCGGTTTCGCGGCGGAGATCTTTCCCGAGGGCCACCTCAACGCCGCGCTCATCAACGCGAAGTACGGCGAGTGCCTCGGCCGTCTGGCACGGTACCCGCAGGCTGAAGCCGTCCTGATTCCAGCGAGCGAGCAGATCACCACCCAACTCGGCGCAGATCACTGGCGCAGCCGGCAGACGGCCGAGTGGGTCGCCGAGCTCTACTCCCGGTGGGGCAAATCCCCGGTTGGCGATTGACAGCCGGGCGCATTCGTGAATAATCAGGAGATCATGGCTGGATACGTCGCCTCCTCCGCGTTTGACCTCGAGCACCTCGGTGGTGCTGCGGATGCGGCGGCTCCCGCCATGCTGAACCTCCTCCTTCTCGCTCTTATTGGCGACATATCGGGGGTCCAAACGTAACGTTCATTGCAGCAACGTCCCAAGCCCCCGAGAAATCGGGGGCTTTTTATTTTTCCGAACCGGAGGAACAGACACAATGTCAACGCAGCAGAACAACCGGGTAACGATCTTCGACACGACCCTGCGCGATGGTGAGCAGTCACCCGGCGCCAGCCTCACCAGCGCCGAGAAGCTCGAGATCGCCCGTCAGCTCGCCCGTCTCGGGGTCGATGTCATCGAGGCCGGGTTCCCGGCGGCCAGCCCCGATGATCTCGAAGCCGTGCGGCAGATTGCCGTTGAGATCGGGGCTGACGATGGTCCGACCATCGCCGGGCTCGCTCGGGCCCATCCACGCGACATCGACAAGGTCTGGGAGGCCGTTGAACCGGCGGCCAAACCGCGGATCCACACCTTCATCGCCACCTCCGACCTCCACCTCGAACACAAGCTCAAGATGAGCCGGTCGGAGATCGTCGATCTCACCCGGAAAATGGTGGCACACGCGAAATCGTACTGCGCCGATGTGGAGTTCAGCTGCGAGGACGCCTGCCGGTCGGACCCGGCCTTCCTCGTCGAGGTCTGCACCGCCGCCATCGAAGCGGGCGCCGCGACGTTGAATATCCCGGACACGGTGGGATATACGTCACCGGAAGAGTACTTCGAACTCAT
>JARFRM010000199.1 GCA_029287235.1 Thermoanaerobaculales bacterium | reverse complement strand
CTGGATGAGTTGTCTGGGGTGGGGCTGCCTGGTTGTGGCAGTGGTGTCGGTTCTCGGGATCGGCGGCTGTTTGGCCTATGTCTACAAGGGAGGCTCGGCCGCTCACTCGGTCGCCAACGCCTATCTAGAGTCGGTGGACGCGGGCCGTTACGAGGAGGCGTTCGGGACTCTTGGACCCGCTTTCACCCAAGACAGCAGTCTCGCCGAATTCGTCGCCTTCGAGCAGGCGGCCCGGGCTCAGATGGGGGCCTGCGGCGATTGGCGGATGAGCAGCACCAGCATCAACCGAAAATCTGGGGGGTCGGTGGCCTTGCTGACTTACCAGGGATCCTGTGCCGGCGGGTCCATCGAGGCAACCTTCAACCTCGAGCAGGTCGATCGTCAGTGGGTGATCCAGGACATTCGTTACAACGAACCCGGGCTGCCGGCGATCGCGGTCTGCAGCCACTGCGGGGGTGCCGTGCCGCCGGGTGCCAGATTTTGCCCCGACTGTGGAACGGAGATTGGTGGCGGTGACGGAGAGCCCGAAGCACCGGCCGAGACCGACGTGTCGGAGGAATGACAACAGAATCCGCGGTCGGCGCCCTGCCGGTCGATGGCGCCGTCGATGAGCGTTTCTGTGCTCACGTCGTTTCTCTCGGAGAACTGCCTCCGCGCCGGCCCGGGTGCATTCGCAACCGGCGTCGTGAGGCGCTTCTTGAGCCTCTCGGAAGTCGCGGTTACACTCGTCGTTCGTGCCTCCGCCAACCGGGCGGAGATCTCATGGACGCGAATAGGAGCGGTGACATGGAGAACCCTGACTGGTACACGGGATCGGACCCATCGGGTCGGGTGGCCGCCGGCATCGAGTCGGTCATCGAGCGGATGGACGCCCGCACCGCCGACCACACCGACACCGAACTCTTGCAGACCTTGCTCGCCGTCGAGGATGAGCCCAACTGGCGTTGTTTCCTCCTCGGGCTGATTGGGACCATCCACTACGATCTCGAAGAGGTCGAGATCGCGCGCAAGCATCTGGTCGAGGCCGTGTCCGGTTACAAGGCCTATCTCGTCTCCTTTGACGAGGTTCTCAGCGTCTACTGCCAGTCCTGTTACACGCTGGGGGTCATTCTCTTCGACGATGGGAGCTACGATGAAGCGGTGCCGTGTTTTCTCCGTTGCCTGCCCTACATGAATGAGGTCTACGACGAAACCTACATCGGCCACATCCACACCTTCCTCGCCCTGTGTCTGAGCTGGACCAACCAGGTGAGCGCGAGCGTGGTCTTCTCGGAGGCGGCTGCATTTGTCCGCCGGTGCGACTGCGAATCGTTGGAACAACTGATGGTCGCGTTCGGCAATGCCGGTGAGAATGACAAGGCCGCGGATGTCTTTCACCTCCTCCAGGCAAGCTGCCAGGACTACGAGAACTTCGATCGGGTTCTCGAATACGCGGAGCAGAATCTGGGGGAGAGCGGCGTGGTGAATTGAACTAGAGCTATTAGCTGTCAGGTATTAGCTGTTAGCCCCATCGCATTCTTGGATACGGGCGGGCTTTGTCTCCTGACCAGCGGCGCCGGTTGCCGCGACGGCGTATGGAAACGCAAAGACCGCCAAGCACGCGAAGGTCGCTGCAAAGACGAGTTCGATGCTTGATCGGCCCGGGTTCCGTGAGCTTCAATTCACAATCGAACGAAGGATCTAAATATATATAAATAAGATCTTTGCGATCTTTGCGTTTCAATCGTCCATGTCGTCGCGGTGACAGTCGATCCACGGAGTTGATGGACGCCGACGATACTCCGAACTGTCAACTGTCGACTGTCGACTGTTGACTCGCTAGAACGCCCACACGAGTGGAATCAGCAGCGTCGCCAGAATCCAGAAGATGATCGTCAGGGGCACACCGATCTTGATGTAATCGCTGAAGCGATACGACCCGGGGCCATAGACGAGCAGGTTTGTCTGATACCCCACCGGGGTCATGAAGCTCGCGGAGGCGCCGAAGGCGATGGCGACGAGGAGCGGCCGTGGATCAATGCCGAGACTGGCGGCGGTCGTGATGGCGATGGGGACCAGCAGCGCTGCCGTCGCCGTGTTCGACATGAAGGCGGTGAGGACGGTGGTGACGAGATAGAGGGCGGCGAGGATCGCGATCGGTCCGTGGTTCCCGACCCAGTTGATCAGCAGATTCGCGAGCAGATCGGCGCCCCCGGTCTTCTGCATGGCAATGCCGAGGGGTAGAATGCCGCCGAGCAGAAAGACCACCTGCCAGTCGACCGCCCGGTAGGCCTCGTCCAGGCGAAGGCTGCCGGTGAGGACCAGCAGGATCGCTCCCACCAGGGCCGCCACCGAGATATGGGCGAGACCGGTGGCTGCAGCGACGATCACGCCGACGACGATGAGCATCGCGGTCAGCCGCCGCCGGGGCTTCTCGTCCAACGAACCGACATCCGACACGACCACGAACTCGCGTCGCCGCTTGATGCGCGACAGCTGGTTCTTCGGCGACTCGATGAGCAGGGCGTCACCGGCAGCCAGCGGGGTGGTGGCCAGACGGCTGTGGCGAATCTCGTCGTGGTGGCGGATGGCCAGGACGGTGGCGCCGAAGCGATTGCGAAAATCAGCGTCCATGAGGCTCTTCCCGATCAGGGAGGAACCCGGCGCGACCACCGCCTCGATGATGGTGGCGTCGTCGGCCTCGAGTCCGTGATCTCCCCACTTGCGGCCGTGCCGGATGTGGATCCAGTCCGCGGCGCGAAGGGTCCTCATTGAGGTCAGATCCGAGCGGACCCACAACACGTCTCCTTCCTCGAAGATCGTGTTGACTTGGGGCAGGGTCATGGTCGTTCCCTGACGGACGACGGCCAGAACGTCAACATCGGTGTCGGAAAGAGGGGAGTGGCCGACGGTGGCGCCGATGAGCTTCGATCCGGGAACGATTTCGAGCTCGGTGAGGTAGCTGCCGACATCGAACTCTTCGGTGAAATCGGCCCCGTGTCCGCGGTCGGGAAGAAGCCGGGTGCCGATGGTGGCCATATAGATCAAACCGACCACGGCGAGAGCGATGCCGACCCCGGAAAGCTCGAACATCCCGATGGGGGCCTGGCCATGCTCTTCGGCCATGGAGCTGACCAAGAGGTTCGTCGAGGTGCCGATGAGGGTGCACGATCCGCCGAAGAGAGAGGCGAATGAGAGCGGGATCAAGAGCTTGGATGGGCTGGTTTCGATGCGCCGAGCCATGGTCAGGACCGGCGGCAGGAGGATCGCAACGGCGGCGGTATTGTTGATGAAGGCGGAAACGACGCCGATGGCGACCATCATGGCAATGAGCGCACCTTTCGGGCTCCGCCGCCCGAGACCACCGAGTATCTCGCCCACTCCGGCCACAGCTCCGGTTCGTTCCAGCCCCGCCGAGAGAACAAACATGGCGGCCACTGCGATGGTGGCCGGGTGGCCGAAGCCTGAGAAACCCTCCTCCGGGGTGATGATGCCGGTCAGCAGGAGTGCCCCGAGAATGATCATGGCGACCATGTCCGACCGGAGCCGATCGCTGACGAAGAGCACCACTGCAAGGATCATCAGGCCAAGTACGACGGCGGTGGAGATTTCCATTGGGAGGATTATTCCATGTTTACGTCGCCCGTGGTTGGAGTGACTCTGGCACAAGATTCTAGGACCGGGTATCATTTCCCCGATGAGTTGTCGCAAGGGAAAGTCGAAGTCGAAACCCAAGCCGGGCCGGTTCCGTTGTGAGGATTGCGGGGCGGTGGTGAAGAAGAAGAGCAATGTCTGCGAGCCGAAGAAGGTCAAGAAGAAGTCACAGTAGAAGGGCCTCGAAAGAGAGAATCAACGCCCATGCTCCCAGTCTGAAGAGATTTCTCCAACCCGGTATGGCATGGGCGCTGAAATCGAGATGGTCAGTATACGACAGAAGGTGGCGACTCGGAGCGCCATCGTGCGCTCTCGTCGAAAAACAGGACGCGACCGGGTTTCGGCGCCTCCCGACTAGGTCCCGCCGCGTGTGGAGAGCGGGCTGCGGGCTTGAGCCTCGGCGCCAACGCGTCTATCCTTGATCGGGTGCGGAGTCGACTCCGCCCCTGGAATCATGAACCACTCCCACGTCGAGGTGTTGTATCGCGGATCGGAACACCGGGTGCCCTCGGGTACCACGGTGGCCGAGGTTTTGCGTCAGGTGGACGGAGAAATCCCGGACACGGTGCTGTCGGCTCTCGTCAACCGCCGGCAAGTCATGCTCGATTTTCCCATTCAGGGGACCGCCGAAATGGAGCTCGTTCGCTATGGCGACCGTGAAGGCGAGTCGGTCTACAAGCGTTCGGTGAGCTTGATGTTCTACGAGGCGTGTTTCGAGCTCTTCCCCGCGGTTCGAACGGTGATCGGTCAGAGTCTCGGCAACTGCTACCACTACCAACTCAGGGGAGAACATCCCGATCTCGCTGAGATGGCAGCCGCGATCGAAAGAAAAATGCGCGAGCTCTTCAACGACCGACGGCCGTTCCGTCGTGAGACGGTCACCATTGAAGAGGTCGAGAACTTCTTCCGGGAGCGCGGGCATCACGACAAGCTGGCGCTGCTCAAGACCCGGAGGTCGTCCACGGTTCACACCATCTCCTGCGGCAGTTTCGTGGACATCGCGCACGGTCCTTACGCGCCGCACACCGGGTGCCTGCCGACCTTCGGCGTGATGATCTTCGAGGATGGGCTCTTGCTGCGGTTTCCGAGGCGCGGCGACCGCAGCCGCCTGCCGAAGTTCGCTCGTCGCCCCCTGCTCTACACCACCTATGCGGAAACCCGACAGTGGCAGGAGTTGCTCGAGATCCAGAACATCGGTCAGCTCAACGATCTGTGCATCAATGGCGGTGTACGCCCTCTCATTCGGGTGGCCGAGGGGCTGCACGAGAAAAAGATCTCCCAGATAGCCGACGAGATCACCCAACGCTCACCCGAAGTCAGACTGGTGATGGTGGCCGGACCGTCTTCCTCTGGAAAGACCACCTTCGCCAAGCGGCTCGGTGTCCAGCTTCGGGTCAACGGGCTTGAACCCATCTCACTCTCTCTCGACAATTACTATGTGAATCGTGAGGACACCCCGATCGACGAGGATGGGAAACCGGACTTCGAGGCCCTCGAGGCCATCGACCTCGGTCTCTTTCACGAGCACCTCGCACAGCTGATGGAAGGGCAATCGGTCGCCACGCCGGCCTTCAATTTTGTCCGCGGTCGTCGCCGCCCGGCCGATCAGTGGAAGACCATGCAGTTGGAGGAGAGTCAGATTCTGGTGGTCGAAGGGATCCACGGTCTCAACGATCGGCTGACGATTTCGGTGCCCCGCAACCGTAAATATCGCGTCTATGTCTCGGCCTTGTCCCAGCTCGCCATCGACGACCACAATCGAATCTTCACTTCTGATGCCCGGCTCGTTCGCCGACTGGTTCGGGATCGGCTCTTCCGAGGCTTCACCGCCGAACGGACCCTGGAGCTCTGGGAGCGGGTGAGGCGTGGTGAGGGGCGCTGGATCTTTCCGTTCCAGGAAGGGGCCGACGTGATGTTCAACTCGGCGCTGGTCTACGAACCGGCCGTGCTCAAGGTCTATGCCGAGCGATTCCTGCTCCAGGTTCCGCGCGAGAGCCGCACCTATCCCGAGGCGTTTCGGCTGCTCAAGTTCCTCTCGCTCTTCGTCCCGATCTTCCCCGATGAGGTACCGCATACGTCGATTCTGCGTGAGTTCATAGGTGGCAGTTCCTTCGAATACTGAGGAGAACGAGACGCGAGCCGAACTCGTGGTCGAGCAATTGGCCCGGGCCTATCCGGATGCGGTCTGCGAACTCGACTACCGATCGCCGTGGGGGTTGCTCGTCGCGACCGTCCTGTCCGCACAATGCACCGACCAACGGGTGAATCAGGTGACACCGGAGGTCTTCGAGAGATGGCCCGAGCCCCGGGATTTGGCGCAGGCGGAGCCCGGTGAACTCGAGGCGGTGATCCGGTCCACGGGCCTGCATCGATCCAAGGCGAAGAACCTCCGGGAAACGGCCCGTCGTGTCGCCACAGAGTTCCGAGGCGAGGTCCCATGTGACATGGAGGCGCTCCTCACGCTGCCCGGGGTCGGTCGCAAGACCGCCAAGGTTGTGTTGGGTGAGGCCTTCGGACTGGCCGCCGGGATCCCTGTCGATACCCATGTGCGGCGGCTCGCCAACCGAATCGGCCTGTCGACGGCCGGCCATCCGGAGCGGGTCGCCGACGATCTCGAAGCCGTGATCCCGCAGCTTGAATGGGTTGAGTTCTCGAAACGCGTCATTCTCCACGGTCGTCGAGTGTGCAGCGCTCGCCGCCCGGCCTGCGATGCCTGCGTGCTGGCATCATCTTGCGCTCGGGTTGGAGTGTGAACTCAGCATCGTTGTATACTTGTTGATCGGGAGGTTCCGGCGTGGCTCAACCCCTGAGTGTGCTAGTTGCGGACACAGATGACGAGCGTCGCCGCGATCTGGGCCTCGCGCTGTACGAAGGCGGCTTCGAGGTCGTCAATGCGGTCAACGCGGAGGAGGCGGTACGTTTCACGGTCGGGCTGAATCCTGCCCTGGTGGTGATCCCCACAGACCTCGACGGTGTTGCCCCGACGGATCTCTATGCCAGGCTGGCCGGGACCGGCCTCGATCTGCCGCCGTTTCTGATTCTGTCTGACGAGATTCCGGCTGTGGACGACCAGATCGCGGGGGGTGAGTTCCACTTCCTTTCGCTGGATGACGTCGATCCGGAGGGATTCCTCTACCAGGTTCGTCTGCTCCTGCTCGCTCGTGAAATCGGCGGGGAAGTGGGGGAGGCTCTCGATGAGCTGTTCGGCGACCTGTCGCGAATCACGGTAGGTGATCTACTCAGCGTGTTGGAGCGGGACGGGATCACCGGTCACATTCGACCGAGCGTGGGTCCTGGGGCCGGAATCTGGCTGTCCGACGGGCAGGTGATCCAGGCCACCTGGGGAAGCCTCAAGGGGCGCAAGGCATTCAACCGGATCGCCGGCCTCAATCAGGGCTCCTTCGTCGTCGAACTGGTGCCCGCAGACGTAGAGTCCGACATCGACGTAGACCTGAGCGAACTGGTGAGTGATGCCATCGAAGAGCGATTGCAGCTCGAGGAGTTCTTTTCCCGGCTGCCGTCGCTGAATGCTCGGGTGGGCGTCCAGATGGGCAGTGATTTCTTCGGAATCGAGTTCACACCTCTCGAGCGTGAAGTTCTGACCCATAGTCAAGAGGCCCGCAATCTCGGAGATCTCGTCAACCGGGTGACGATGACCGATCTCGAAACCGTCAAGGCCATCGAGGACCTGTCCACCAGAGGTTTTCTGGAGATCCTCGAACCGCCAAATAGAATCCATCTGGTCACCGACTCGACCTGTGATCTTTTCCCGTCCTACACCCGGCGCAACGGGATCCATATCGTGCCCCTCTCGGTGGTATTCGGCCAGACGGTTTACAAGGACGGGGTCGACCTCTTCCCGAGCGAGTTCTACCAAATGCTCGAGGGTGGCGATATCTACCCTTCCACGAGCCCGCCGGGGAAGGGCGAGTTTCTCGAGGTCTACCGCCGCCTGGTGGCGACCGGCGACGTGGTGTCGATTCATGTCTCGGCCAAACAGTCCCTGACCTCGGAGCACGCGGCTGATGCGGTCAGGGATGGCGCCAACGAGTTTGCCCAGCTCCGGCTCGAGGCCGGCGGTGTCGGGGTGCCGGAGATCCGGGTCGTCGATTCCAAATCCAACTCGGTCGGTCTGGGACTTCTGGTTCTCTTCGCCAGTCGAATGATCGAACGCGGTCTCGGGGTGGACGAGATCACCGCCCGGATCGAAGAGATCCGTGAGCGCCTGCAGTTTCTCTTCCTGGTGGACAAGCCGGAGTTCCTTCGCAAGGGTGGTCGCATCGGTCAGGCCAAGGCGACCATGGGCTCTCTTTTCGGGATCAAGCCCATCCTCGGAATGGAGGATGGCGAAGTGGTGCCGGTGGACAAGGTGCGAGGAGGTCGGCGGGCTCAGCCGAGGCTCATCGAGATCTTGAGCGAACGGGTCAGTATGAGTCGACCGGTCTTTGCTGCCATGGCCCACGCAGCGGCGCCCGAGTGGGGTGGACGGCTCAAGGAGGCCCTGACCGAGACCTTCAACGTGGTCGAGATGCTCGAAGGAGAGATCGGGCCCGTGATCGGGGCTCATTCCGGGCCCGGTACCGTCGGCTGCATCGTCTTCGAACCCAAGAATGACGAGCTCGAGTTGCTCAAGGCACCGGATTGACCCGCCGGGTTCAGCATCTAACACGGGACACGGATACGCCCGTTGTGCCCGAATTGGAGTAGGTCCGCGCGGCTGTCGATTTCGTGAATCGAAGGTCAGCCCTGCCACGCCTCGATCCTGGCGATGGTCACGGTCTCCCCCTCGACCTCTACCTCGGCGCCGACCCCGGAGCCGAGCAGACTCTCGGCGAGGCCGGAGCCGTTGGCAAAGATCCGACTGTCGACATCGGCGTCCCAGGAACCGAGGATCGTCAGCGGCTCGGCGTTTCCATCGAAGTGGACGATGGTCCCGATATTGACTTTCGAGGTGTCGGCCCTGCCGGGTTCGAGGATCCGAACCTCGCGAAGCTCACGCTGGAGCTTCGCCGCTCTGGCCGACTGAAGTTCCTGACGGTCGCGAAGCATGTGGTACTCGAAATTCTCTCGTAGGTCTCCTTCGGCGGCGGCGGCGTTGATTCCTTTCAGGGTCTTGGGAATGTCCACCTCGAGGAGCTGCTTGAGCTCGGCCTTCTGGGCATCGACCGCTTTCCGGGTCGCCACCAGGAGTGGACCTTCGGGCTCGGCCCGGCTGGAGGTGTGGGCCTGGTGCGCGGCTTGCTCGACGAGCTTGACCCGTTGCGGTTCGATGCCGGGAAGGCGGGCGACGCGTTGGCTGAACCGTTGAGCCTGGCCCTCATTGGCGTTCTCGAGCAAAAGCTTGATCGCCACTTTTCCCCCGTCCAGCAGAGCCTTGCATCGACCGCGAAGGGAAGCAAACTCCCGTCGGTTGAAGCCATCGGGGAGCTTTTCGAGCAGGGACGGGGTCATCCGCCGTCGAATGGGTTCGGGCGAATCGGGGTTGGTCATGCGTTCGCACGCCCAGACGAACTGGGCGGGGTGTTGGACGTGGTTGCGGAAAACGGCTTCGACCGCCGCGTCGAGGGAGTGGTCGGCGCCTGCCCGGTCGAGGGCGGTGGCGATTCGGTCGAGAATCGCGGGGGTCTCCTCGTGGAGGAGCCACTCGCCCCAGATTGTGGTCCAGTCTTCATTTTGCGCCTCACGGATGGCCTCGAGAGCGGCCATCCGTGCCTGCCGATCCTGGATGCCGCCCAGGAGCCGGAGGGGCTGAGCAGTGTCGATGATCTGGGCATGCGCGGCTGCGGCAGCCTCACCCCCCCCGGGAAGGGCGGCCAGCGCCGTGGCGGTCTCCCAGGCGAGTCCTGGGTCATCGCCGAATTCGGCCATTGACGCAGCGAGAATTCGGTTCGCTTCGTCCGACGCGCCCTCTCCACGGGCAGCCAGTCGTTTGGCGATGGTCAGTCGTTTCCGCGGGTCCGCCTGCTCGAGATCGGCGAGGAGGACTCCGACTGCGTCCTCGGCGCTGCCGCTGACCGAGTACCGGAGTCGCGAACCGGTCCCGGAAGTCAAGATCCGTGGATGTTTCCGGGCTTTCCCCCACCATGAGGTCCAACCCTTTGCCGTCAGCACGCCGTCGAGAGCCGCCTTGATCGACGAGACATCGACCTCGTCCCCGAGGCTCTCGATGAGCTCCACGAGCGCTCCCCCCGGGTCGTCTTGGACAAAGCTGGAGAGTTCGTCGGGATTCTCCACTCTGCGCCGGCGGAAGTCACCTTCGGGCAGGGGGCGTAGATACCGCGAAACCGCACCGAATGGAACCGATACCGGCCGCCGGCCGCCGAGATCGACCTTGATATTGTCGAGCTCCAGATTGAGTTCGATGACCCTTCCCACGCCCTGGCCGAGGACTTCGACGATCGTCCCCTGGTCGTGGTCGAGCCAGTTTTCGATGTCCCTGATCGCTTCGGTGGGTTTCCTCTGCGAGGTCAATTCGTACCGCGAAACGACGGCGTCGAGGGATGGGCTTTCGGAACGAGTGGCCGTCAGGGCACGCTGGAGACGCTCGAGCAGCTCGGCATCGGGCCTGCCGATGAGGCGAACGTGTTCTTTCAGCGCGGCCAGCGTCTGATATGGGTTGTCGCGGTCCTCGAGGGTCTCGACGAGAAGATCGAGGAGCGTCATGGCCAAGTTCTTTCGTCCTGCCTGCCAGAGCAACCGACGCACCTCGAGCAATTCGTCGACGCGGATTCGGTCACGTTCGAGGGACTCCAACCACAACTCCTCGACACGGTCGAAGTCAGCTGTGTTGATTGCGTCTTGGAAGGCTGAACTGATGGCGGGTCGGTCGGGCATGTAGTGTCTCCTGCATCGACGGGCGTACGCGCACCGGACGGAGAGTGTAGCAAGGAACCGGTGCTCCGCCGCCTGAGTGAGACCTGAGATGAGCGATTATGCCGGATGGGACGTGCCAAGCTCCTCAGGCTCCGCCACTTGCGGAAAGCGGAGGCGAACCCGCTGGTGCGTCGAGCATTCTCGCTTTGCTCGAGGCCCGGGAGATTGGTTCGGATCGCCGGTGAGAATCGCACATCTCAGGTTAAAGTTGGGTCCATTGGAGGTGACGATGCGCAAGATATTTTTCGGCCTGATCCTCATGCTGCCGGTGATCGCAGCGGCAAACGAGCTGGACATGCTTCCACTGGGTGATTCTGAGTTCGCATGCGAGTTGGGTTCCGCTGAGGAGGGGTCGATCTACGAGACCGCGACCGGAGCCACCGTGGATCTCGACCAGGCGGTGGAACGGTTTGCCGAGGCCGATGTCGTTCTCCTGGGTGAAGAACACACCTCGATGGATCAGAAGCTCCTCCACGCGCAGATCGTTGAAGGGATGGCGGCGACGGGAAGGCCCATCGTGCTCGCCATGGAGTTCTTCCAGCGCAGCGACAACGCGGCGCTCGACCGGTGGGTGCGAGGAGAGATCGATGATCGTGAGTTGCTCGAAGCGGCCGCGTGGTACGACCGCGGTGGCTACCGCTGGGAGTACTACCGGCCCGTGATGGAGGTGGCCCGCGCACAAGGAGCGACCATCGTGGGTGCGAACGTGCCGCGGGAGATTCCGCGAGCCGTGAATCGAGGCGGTCTGGCCGGGCTGTCGGATGAACAACGCCATGAGGTCGGTGAGGTCACCACCGGTGGATCGCCCCAACACCGCTATCTGATTTCACGGTACTTCGGCGACACCGTTGCCATGCTGCCCCCGGGCTGGTTTGAGAACATGTACGCGGCCCAGTGCCTGTGGGACGTCGTCATGGCGAGATCGATTCTCGCTGAGGTGAAAGAGGGCACGACCGTTGTGCTCGTGGTGGGTTCCGGTCACATCGCCTACGATCTGGGTATCCCGCGCCGGCTCGACGACGAGCGCGAGGCGTCGGGCTTGCCGCCGCTGAAGGTCATCACCTTCTCTCCCGCCACCGCTCCGGCGCCTGAGCCGGACGGTGAGCCCAGCGGACATCCCATGGGTGGAGGCCACGACGCAAGAGAGAGTGCGGGCGCGCCCGCCCGGTTTGCCCGATCCCTCTCCGATTACGTCGGGGTCTTCCCGGATCGGGGTGGTGTCGGGGCGTTCCCCACCGTTGGCCTCAAGCTGAAGGCGGACGCCGACGATCGACCCCTGGTTTCAATGGTCTGGCCCGACACTCTGGCCAACGAGGTCGGGTTTGAGGCGGGAGACCAGATCCTGGACATCAACGGAGTCGAGCCGGAGAGCCTGGGCGCGTTGAGATTCCTCTTGGCCGAGATCCAATGGGGGCAGCGACTCGGCCTACGGGTTCAACGTGGGGACGACGAGCTCGAGGTCGCAGCGCTGTTGTATCCGAGCGTTGATATCTCCGACAGGGCCGTCGTCCCGGGTTTTGAACTCGAGACCATGGTGCCCCTGAATCCCGCGTCGTCCGTATCGGCAGCCGACCAGGTCTTCCCCGAGGGCCTCGCGGAGTGGTCGCTGGTGAAGAACGAAGGTGCTCCGGTCAGGGCGGAACTCCGTCGTGAAGGGGTCCTGGACGAGGTCCACGAGCTCGATGAACAGGGTCGGGTCAGCAGGAGTCTCTATCGATTCCCACACCAAGACGGCACCGTGGAGCGGCTGTACGAGCGAGATGATGAAGGGACGGTGACCACGACCACCAGCTTCGACCGAACCGGCGCCGAGATCGACTGAAGAACCGCAGCAGCTTTGCCGAGATCGAGATGGGACTCGGACAAAGACGAATCAGGAGCGGCGTCAACGGCCAACGACTCCGTGGATAGACCGTTGATGCGACGACGCGGACTTTTTGAAACGCAAAGATCGCTAAGGCCGCAAAGAACAACGCAAAGACCATCACGTTTATGAGCCATCGCACCATCGCACGGAGAAACCGCAGATAACGCAGATGGACGCAGATTCCATCGCAGCATCTCGTCAGAGGGTTTCCTGCAAGGCCCGGTTCACTCACCGGCGCGGTGACCGCAAATTTCATCCGAAGGCATGGCATATCTTCCACCAAGTGTTGCGATGGAGCCAATACCTAATACCTAATACCTGTGAGCAGCGAGCGCTCCGCGCTCGCTGCTCTAGCTCTTCGCCTGTTTCTTTGGGATCTTCAATACATCGCCGGGATAGATCCTCGGGGTGTTGAGCCCGTTCAACCTGCGGATTTCGGTCACGGAAACCCCGAACTGACGTGCGATGTCGTAAAGCGTGTCGCCCTTGCGCACTTGGTAGGTCGTCGCCGCTGATGACCCGCCGCCGGCGGTGGAAACGGTTCCCGATCCCGGGACGATCAGCGTTCTGCCCGGGTAAATCCTCGAGGAACTCAGTCTGTTCGCGTGTCGAAGCTCTTTCACCGGCACCTGGTATCGGGATGCGATTCCCGAAAGAGTGTCGCCTGAACGGACCGTGTAGCTACCGGACCATCCGGTGGAGAGACCCGATTCGTCCGAGGTCGTTCGCTTGGCCGCCGAACCGGTCGGGAGCTCGAGGCGCTGACCGGGGCGTATGACCGTGCGACGACCGAGTCCATTCGCGGCGCAGAGTGAGTCCACGGTGACGCCGAACGTGCGCGCGATGTCCCACAACGTGTCGTTGGCCTGTACGACGTAGCCGCCGTTGTCTGCCTGACGTTGGGTCGGGGTGTGGTGGGAGACTCCGAACCTGGGAACGATGAGGCTCTGACCCGGGTGGATCAGGCTCCTTCGGAGGCCGTTGGCCTGCTTAATCGCGCCAACACTCGAGCCATAGCGCGCAGCGATGGTCGAGAGCGACTCGCCCCGCCGAACGGTGTGGATCATCCGCGGTGCCCAGTCGGTGCGTGGGGTCTGGGCGAGGACGGCCGCGACCGCGGAACCCTCGCCCCGGGGCAGCCAGAGGGCCGTGATCTGATTTGCGGGGGTGAGGTCGCGGCGGATGGCCGGGTTGAGCTCGCGGAGCTCGTCCAACGAGAGCGTGGTGCGGTCGGCGAGAAACTGCAGGTCGAGGGCATCGGGGACATCGACCCGGTCAAAGGTCCAGGGTTGCTCGCTGGGCACCGGGAAGCCCCACCGAGAAGGGTCCTTGGCGATAATGACCGAGGCGATGAAGGCGGGGACGTAGTTCCGGGTTTCGCGAGGGAGGTACCGTTTCAACGTCCAGAAATCTCGGCTGCCTGATTTTCGGATCGCGCGTCGCACGTTTCCGGCGCCCGAGTTGTATGCGGCCAGGGCGAGGTACCAATCATTGAACTCGCGAAAGAGGTCGCTCAGGTAGGCCACGGCGGCTTCAGTGGAGCGGACCGGGTCGCGCCGTTCGTCCACGAGGCTACCGACCTCGAGACCGTAGTGCCGTCCGGTGGCGGACATGAACTGCCACATGCCGTGTGCTCGGGCTCGGGAGTACGCTTTCACTGAGAAGGCGCTCTCGATGAGCGGCAGATATGAGATTTCCACCGGCAGACCCGCGGCGCGAAACTTTTCGCGGATCATGGGTAGGTAGTCGCCGGCTCGCGTGAGGCCGGTCTCGACGCGGCGCCGGTATTCGCCCTCCGCCGTCATGGCGTCGAGAAAGCCGTCCACGGTCGAGTTGAGGATCAGCGGGTAGTCGCTGGCGGGCAATCCGTCGGGGTCCACGATCTCGATGGTGTCGAGGGGAAGCTCGGGGATATCGATGGGGGGGAGCGCGACGATTTCTCGATCCTCGATGGTGTCGCCTTCGCCGGAAGCGAAACTGTGTTCAAGCTCCTCCGCCGTGGCCAGCAAGCCGGCGACAAAATCGAGGTAGGCCGGATCAGAGGCAAGGGCATCCGGCGGATCGAGCACGGCGCACAGCGCCTCGTCGATAAGGTCGAGGGCCGCCCCGTTGTCACCGAGATCGGCCAGACGCCGCGCTTCGGCGAGCAGATCATCCGTGTAGGTCTGGGTGGAGTCCTTCCAGGCGAAAAACGAGGGGTCCGGGTCGGCCGTTCTCGAGACCGCCGGCTCGGTGACCGAGGGGGATTCGGTCGAGGCGCATCCGAGAGCGGCGAGCGTAACTAGAACCGACGCCAGAATCGCCGGGAGAACACGGGTTTGAATACGTACCCTGTTCCAGGTCCGACTGCGGGTCTTTGCCGAGAGGTTCGTCATCGGGGGTGGATGCGGCTCGATCTCACCTGGACTTTTCCAGGTCGATCGCGAACCGAACGGTGAGTTTGGCAAGATCTGGACTTCCTCCCACTTCCATGACCACGGGCTCGAGAGTATGGATGGTCTCGCCGGCTGAGTTCTTGACCTGAATGGCAAACTCGAGTCCGCGCATCCGGCCGAAGAGCTCCGACTCGAGTCCGTGTGCAACTCTCCGTCTGATTTCCTTGGCACCACCCACCGCGCCGGACAGCAGGGAGTCGATGTCGATTTCGGATGCTGAAGACCGGCTGCGGTTGGGAGTGCCCTCCGACAAGCTGCCGACACGCAGTCCTTCGAGTTCGGCAAGGATGTCGAGTTGATTCGAGACTTGGACCCGCTTGATCGGAGGTGGTTCGGTGAGCGGCTCTTCGACCGCGCGTTGATCAAAATCGACGTGCTCGGTCGGATCGGTGTCGGATTCGGGTGGGAACGTCTGATCGCCGGTGGCGACCTCGGATACCGTTTCCGTCCAGGGCTCATCCGAACCTTCGACGGATACTATTGCCTCTTCTGCCAAACCGCCCGAGCCGGACGTGTCGTCTGCGATAGCCGGGTGGTCCGGCTCGAAGGCTGCATCTTCTCCGGGATCGAAGTCGCCCCCGCCGACCGCGGAGGTCGGGCTGGCCGATCCATCGAGATTTCCTTCGACGCTTGGTTCTACGGGCTGAGCGATCGCGGGGGAAAAGACATCCGAGGCCGTGGTCGGTGGACTTGAGGCCGGCATGGGCGGCGCTACGTTCGTTGTTGGGGTTTGCGGCGGTGGCGGCTCAGGATTCGAGACCACGCCTTCTTCCGCCGCCCGTGCCAACGAGGCTGCAGAAATCGATTCGGGGCGCTGTGGTGACATGGCGGGCCGTATCGGTTCGGAGGCCGGTGAAGCACCCTTGGGCTGCGATGACGCCATCCGCTTTCTCAGTTTTTTGAGGGTGAGTTTCGTGATTTCCTTGAGAGTCTCGAAGACTCCATTGCCGTTGATGGCCGAGGTCTCGAAGTATGAATACGACGAGCTCGGATTGAGATCCTTGTTGAGTTCATCGACGGTCAGGATGTTCTTCAGATCGCGCTTGTTGAACTGCAGGACCAGGGGAAGATCGGCCATGTCCAGACCGAGATCCTCGATGTTTTCGACCAGGCTCGTGAAGCTCTCGATGTTCGCCTCGCGCATGGGACGCTGGGAGTCGGCGACGAAAACGAGCCCATCAACACCTTTGAGAACGAGCTTCCGGGTTGTGTTGTAGAAAACCTGGCCCGGGACGGTGTAGAGCTGGAGGCGGGTCTTGAACCCGCCGATGGTTCCTACCTCGATGGGGAGGAGGTCAAAGAACAGGGTTCTGTCGGATTCGGTTTCGAGTGAGACCATTTCGCCGCGCGAGTTCGGCGTGGTCTTGGCGTAGATGTACGAAAGATTGGATGTCTTGCCGCACAGACCGGGACCGTAATACACGATCTTCGCGGCCATCTGCATCGTTGCCCAATTGAAGAAAACCATATAGGAGTCGTTACCTCTTCAGCCAGATCAAAGCTAACACACCGAGTTTGACGGGGTCAATTCAGTTCCGAACCACCATGCGAAGGGGAAAATCCGGGTTTCAAGTCTCCTTCAGCGAAGATCTTCGACGCTGGTCCAAAGGGCCCGCGTGATCGAAATCCTGGCCGAGAATCCGTCTCTGACGTCGGGCCGATCGGGCGGTTGGCCCCAGTGGCGCCGACGAGGTGCTCAGGTCGGAATCCTCGCCCCAAAGTGATACAATGACCAAGGCTTGCGTGTGTTTGTGCAAGCATTTCAAGGAGTTGGAGCCCGGACTTGTTGATCATGGCCGATTCCCGGGGGAGTGTTGTGTGAACCTGAGCCGGCGTGTGCTCAAGGTGCTGTCTGCCATCGTCGAGCTTTTTATCCGCTCGGGTGGGCCGGTTGCGTCTCGTGAGGTCGCGCGATTTTCCGGACTCGGTCTGTCGTCAGCCACCATTCGGAACATCATGTCCGAGCTCGAAGAGGCCGGATACCTCATCCGGCCGCATTCGTCGGCGGGTACGGTCCCGTCGGATCGCACTCTGCGACTCTATGTCGATACCGTATCGAGCGGTTGTCGGCTCTCGCCGACGATTCGGCGGCGAGTTTCGGATCGGATGGAAGAGGTACGGCGTGAGCTGGTGGAAGATTTCGCGTGGGTGGCCCGATTGACGGCCGATGTGACCCGGGAAGCGGGGGTTGCGGTGCGGCCGTTCGGAATCGGACGCTTCCTCGAAGCGGTCTCGCTCGTGGCGCTGGAGGGCAGCCGGGTCCTCGGCGTGCTGGTGACAGCTGACGGGACGGTTGAGAAACGTCTCCTCTCCCTGGATCGCGAGCTCACTCGCGAACGGCTGCAGGAAATCGCCAATTTTCTCACCCTGGAGTTTCGAGGATTGAACCTCGACGAGATCAAGGCCGCGGTGAGGTCGTCGGCTGACACGGATCCCGGAACCCGATGTGACGACCTCGAACGGGAGGCACTCGAGTTCATCCGAGAGCTCGTACCTCATGACAATCCTCGGGTCGAGGTTCAAGTTGCCGGAACCGACAATCTGCTGCAAACCGAGGATTTCAACGAAATCGAACGGGTGCGGTCGTTGTTCGCAACACTCGACGACAAGCAACGCATCGTCCGCGAGATCAGAAAGGCGTTGACCAGAGGCTCGACCCAGGTGATCATCGGTCGAGAGTCGGCGTTGACGGCGTCGGGCGAACTCGGGGTTGTGACGACCCTTTTCTACAAGAATGGTGAACGGGCAGGCGCCGTGGGCGTCGTGGGTCCGAGAAGGATGGACTACACGCGTATCGTGCCGGTCGTCGAGTTCATCGGTGATTCGTTAACCAAGATGTTGCAGGAGCCTGGAGCGATGAATGGGTGACAACAAGGAAACGCCCGCCGACTTCACTGCGGACGTGGCTGAGGATATTGAAATCGAATTCGTCGATGACGACACGGCTGTTGATGCCCCTCTCGATCCGGCTGAGCAATCGAGTCCCCCGACAGGACTCGAACCGGTGGATCTGGGGCCCTCGGTGGAAACCGAGATCGAGCGCCTCGAGAGTGAGCTTGACGAACTGAGGGACATCCACCTGCGGAAGCTGGCCGAGTTCGACAACTTCCGCAAACGGACCGAGCGTGAGCGTGTCGAGATCAAACGACACGCCCACGAAGATCTGGTGCGGGAGCTTCTCCCCGTGCTCGACAACTTCGACCGGGCGTTGGAGCACCGATCCGAGTCGGATGTGGGAGCCTTCCACGAAGGTGTCGAGATGATTGCGAAACAGCTATGGGACACCCTCGAACGCCAAGGCGTAGAGGTCATCGACCCAATGGGTGAGCAGTTCTCGCCCGAGTACCACGAAGCGGTTCACCAGGTCGAGGACGAGTCGTTGGAACCGGGGACCGTCGCCTCGGTTCTGGCCAAGGGCTACGTCTGTAACGGCCGTCTGGTCCGTCCAGCGATGGTCGGTGTAGTGTCGGACCCACCGAAGCAGATCGAGCCGCCAACCGAATCCTCGAATGGAGAAGTCGATGAGTAAGATCATCGGCATCGATCTCGGAACAACCAACTCCTGCGCGGCGGTGGTCGATGTCACCAAACCCATGGTGATTCCCAACCGTGAGGGGGCCAGGACCACTCCGTCGGTGGTGGCCTTCACATCCGACGATGAGCGACTGGTCGGCCAGATCGCTCGCCGGCAGGCCATGACCAACCCGATGAACACCGCCTACGCGGTGAAACGATTGATCGGTCGAAAGTTCGATTCGGAAGAGGTCAAGTGGGCGCGAACCCTGGTCCCATACGCCATTGTCGAGGCGGAGAATGGCGACGCCTGCGTCGAGGTCAAAGGCCGAAACTACTCTCCGCCCGAGATCTCGGCCTTTGTACTCCGCGAGATCAGGGAGTTCGCCGGGGAGTTCCTCGGAGAAGAAGTCACCCAGGCCATCATCACTGTGCCGGCGTATTTCGATGACAGCCAGCGGCAGGCAACCAAGGACGCGGGGACGATCGCCGGTCTCGAGGTGCTGCGGATCATCAACGAGCCCACCGCGGCCTCGCTGGCCTATGGGTTCGGTAAGAAAACAAACGAGACCATCGCGGTCTACGATCTCGGAGGCGGAACCTTCGACATCTCGGTCCTCGAGATCGGCGACGGCATCTACGAGGTCAAGTCCACCGCGGGGGATACCTTCCTCGGTGGCGAAGACTTCGATTCTCGGATCATGGAGTTCATCCTCGAGCAGTTCAAGGTCGATACGGGTCTCGACCTTTCCGGCGATATGATGGCCATGCAGAGGATCAAAGAGGCCGCCGAGTCCGCCAAGTGCGCACTCTCAACCCACGATGTCCACGATATTTCGCTGCCCTTCATCGCGGCCGATCACACCGGACCGAAGCACCTCCAGATGCGACTGACCCAAAGCCAGGTCGAGGAGCTGGTCGTGGATCTGGTCGAGCGGACCCTCGATCCGTGTCGCAACGCCCTCGAAGCGGCGCGGGTGCCTGCGAGCGAGATCGATCAGGTGATTTTGGTGGGTGGCCAGACGCGGATGCCCCTGGTGCTCAAGATCGTCACTGAGTTCTTCGGGAGACTGCCATGTCAGGACATCAATCCCGACGAGGTGGTGGGTGTGGGTGCCGCGATCCAGGCCGGGATCCTCCAGGGTGAGGTCAAGGACCTGATTCTGCTCGACGTGACACCGCTGTCCCTGGGGATCGAGACCCACGGCGGGCTCTTCACCAGGATCATCGAGAGAAACTCAACAATCCCAACCAAGAAGAGCATGATCTTTACAACAGTTGCCGACAACCAGACCAGTGTGACGGTTCACGTGCTCCAGGGCGAGCGGGGGATCTCGGCCGAAAACCGATCCCTCGGGCGGTTTGATCTCGTTGGGATCCCACCATCGCCCCGGGGAGTGCCGCAGATTGAAGTGACCTTCTCCATCGACTCCAACGGTATTGTGAATGTCGGGGCGCGTGACATGGCCACCGGCAAGGAGCAGAGCATCGAGGTCAGCCCGGCCGGCGGATTGTCCAAGGCGGAGATCGACGCGCTCATCGCCGAGGCGGACATGCACCGCATGGATGACCAGAACCGACGCGAAATCCGGCTCCTGCAGAATCGACTCGAGGGTCATATCCACACCAACGACCGGGTTTTCAAGGAGTTCGGAGCATCCCTCGCCCAGGTCGAACGGGACGAGGTGCGCGGCACTCTCGATCGGGCGCGAAAAGCCCTCCTCAACGAGGAGCGATCGGTCCTCGAGGAGGCGATTCTGGCGGTTCAGTCCACCGGTCAGATCCTGACGCAGGTCATCATGGTCGACCCCATGGCCGCTCTCGGTATCGATATGAAGGACGGCGGGGAAGAAGAAGAACCGGAAGAGGAAAGCTGACAGACAGGCCATGAGCCCCGATCAAGCACGTGACTACTACGACGTCCTCGGTGTCGCTCGCGATGCCTCTGTCGACGAAATCAAGAAGGCCTACCGTGGTCTTGCGGTGAAGTACCACCCGGATCGCAACCCCGGTGACTCGGTTGCCGAGGAGAGCTTCAAGGAGGCGTCGCAGGCCTACGCGGTCCTGTCAGACGCCGAGAAGCGCGCCCGTTACGATCGTTTTGGCCACCAGGGAGTCGAGGGCCAGCCCTTTACGGGATTCGACCCCGGAGCGTTCGGAGATTTCGCCGACATTCTGGGCGATCTTTTTGGCTTCGGAGACATCTTCGGTGGCCGGCAGGGACGTGGCCGCCAGGGGCGTCGGCGTGGACACGATCTGCAGTACACCCTGCGAATTTCCTTGGACGAGGCCGCCAGGGGGGTCGAACGGTCGATTCGGGTCCCGAGGCTCGAGAACTGCGGCACCTGTGAAGGAAGCGGATCCAAACCCGGTACGACTCCCGAACCATGCGGAACCTGCGGTGGAAACGGTCAGGTCATGTTCCGGCGTGGTTTTCTGTCGGTCGCCCAGACCTGCCCCACCTGTTCCGGCGCCGGACGTGTTAACCGCTACCCGTGCGACCCTTGTGGCGGACGGGGTCGAGTCGAGCGGGAGGTGACCCTGAAGGTCAACGTGCCCGCAGGTGTCGACAACGGCATGCGCCTCCGGCTGACGGGGGAGGGGGAGAGCGGGCCTCTCGGCGGTCCGCCCGGCGATCTCTTTGTCATCATCGGAGTGACGCCGCACGACGTCTTCGAGCGGGACGGCGACGATCTCCACATGGAGCTGCCCATTTCGGTCTACCAGGCCATGCTGGGCGCCGACATCGAGGTGACGACGATTCGGCAGGAGACAGCCGCAGTCAACGTCGCGGCCGGGAGCCAGCCGGGAGAGCTCTACCGGGTTCAGGGTGCCGGGATGCCCAACATCAACGGCCGTCGGTCCGGCGATCTGCATGTGCATTTCAAGGTGGTTGTTCCGCAGAAGCTCGGCTCGGAGCAGCGGCAGCTCATCGAAGAGGTGGCCCGCCTGGGTGGAGGTTTCGAACCCGAAGATCAGCGGAGCCTCTTCGAGCGGTTGAAGCGGGCGTTTGCCGGCGACTAGCCGGACCCTGGGAGCCTGCGGTGCATGGGCGGATGGATTTCAGGGGGTTGTTTGAGACCGGCGTCCGGCGGATCTACTGGTTCATACTGGTGGAACCGGCCGAGAAACCGTCGAATAGTGGGCCAGTCGATACCCGAAAGGCGATGCCAACTCTGTACGCAAAAGGCTCCTTTTGATGCCGGACTACGTGGAAATCCGGGCGGTTCTGCCAACAGACGAGGAAGATCGGCTTGCTGGTTTGTTGTCGCCGTTGTCGATTCTCGGGGTCCAGCTTGTCCCAAATGAGGACGGGTGGATCCAGGCCGGTGTGTGGGTCGAAGCGGGGAACACTCGCGTTGTGGAGCAGGTTCAATCGGTCTTGAGAGTGTGCGGTGCCGAATCGGTACGGAAGAGCGAGCATGCCGACGATGACTGGTCGGCCGAATGGCGGGACAATCTGTCCGCCTTCGAGGTCGGTCTACGCTGGTGGATCGACCCACACCCGGAGCGGGCGACGGCCGCCCCCGTTGGTCGTTTCCGTCTTGCGGTGGAACCACGCGCCGCGTTCGGCAGCGGGACCCACGAGTCCACCCAGCTTGTCATGATGGGACTCGAAGAACACGATTGCGAGCACCTCAGAATCCTCGATCTGGGGACCGGTTCGGGTGTGCTGGCCGTTGCGGCGGACCGTCTGGGGGCCGAATCGGTGCTGGCGCTGGACACCGACCCGATCGCGGCCTGGGAGGCACGGGCCACGGCCCAGCGCCAGCCGTGGCGATGTCGGCCCATGATCGTGGCAGGGGGTGTCGAATGTCTTTGCTGCGAAGCGTTCGATCTCGTGCTCTGCAACATGATTCTGGCCGAGTTCAGTCCATTGCTCGGTGCGATTCGTCGCCTGTTGGCTCCCACCGGGACAGTCGTATTCTCGGGAATCCTCGAGAGTGAAAGAAACGCGGTTGGAGACCTCCTCGAGGCAAGTGGGTTTGTCGCCACGGGTGGTCGAGCGCTCGGCGAGTGGATCAGCGTATGGGCGGTCCCCACGGGATCGATCTCTTGAAAAAGGCGCCGTGGCTGTTGGCGGCGGTCGGCGAGATCGAGTCGGGACGTCGGGTGGTGCTCGACCCGGCCGAGGCCCGACATTCCGTTGGCGCTCTGCGGTTGAGGTCGGGTGACCCCGTGGTGCTCACCGACGGAGCAGGGTCAGTGGCATCCGGCACTCTCTTTCTGAGTGGGCGGGGCGCGGCAGAGGTAGTGGTTCAGGATGTGGACAACCGGCCGCTCCCGCCCTCGGGTTTTGTCATGGCGGTTGCGGTGCTGGCCGGTGCAGCCATGGATCTGGTCGTCCAGAAGAGCGTGGAGCTCGGGGTTGAACGGTTGGCGCCGGTGTGCTGCGAGCGAAGCCAGATGGGCCCCGAGAGAGCGGCCACCCGCTTGGACCACTGGCACCGAGTCAGCCGGCAGGCGCTCAAACAGTGTCGCCGGGCCTGGGCGATGGAGCTGATGCCGCCGATGACGTTGGCTGCTCTCCTCGACGATCCCGCGAACGCGAACGGCATCGTGGCGCACCTCGACGGCGGGACGATCGACGAGCTGCCCCCTGGTCGGGTCGGTCCTTTGCTCATCGGTCCGGAAGGTGGTTTCACCCCCGACGAGGAAACGATGCTTGAAGATGCAGGCTGGCCGAGGGTCTGCCTCGGGCGGTACGTCCTGCGAGCTGAGACCGCCGCGATCGCAGGCGCTACTGTCTTCAGCATCCACAAAAAAGGGTTACACTCCACGGATGTCTGAGAAGCCCCTCTGGGTCGATTCACACGCCCATCTCACCATGTTCTCCAGGGCTGAGGTGCCCGATGTCCTGGATCGGGCGGCCGTCCGGGGAGTCCGTGGGGTGCTGGTGCCGGCCACCAGCCCCGACGACCTCGATGATGCCGTCGGCATCGCCGCCGATTTTCCGGGATCGGTGGTGGCGGCGGCCGGGATTCACCCCCACGAAGCTGCGAGACTCGACGCTACCGTCAAGGCTCGAATCGAACGGGCTATCGCTCGCTCAGAGGTCGTGGCGGTCGGAGAGATCGGTCTTGACTACCACTACATGAACTCGCCCAGGGAGGACCAGATCACCGCCCTCGAGTGGCAGCTCGATCTTGCCGTCGAGGCGGGCCTCCCGGTGGTGCTCCACAACCGGGATTCATGGTTCGACCTCGAGCCCGCTCTCGCCTCCCGAGATTCCCGCTTGTACGGCGTGGCCCACTCTTTCACCGAGGGTCCGCAGGAAGCCCTCAGGATTCTGGAGCTGGGGCTGGTGGTCGGCATTTCCGGAATGGTGACCTTCAAGAAAGCCGACAACATCCGGGAAATGGCCGCCGTCCTGCCGCCGGCACAGGTGATGGTCGAGACCGACAGCCCGTTCCTCGCTCCAGTTCCTTACCGGGGACGGCGAAACGAGTCGTCATTTGTGGTCGAGGTCGGCCGTCAACTTGCTGAACTCTGGGTGTTGGACGCGATAGAAGTCGCGACGGCGTCGACCTCCGTCTTCCGCGAACTTTTTGGCGTATCGAAGGGTTGGCCTGAAGTTTGAGCCCGAAGCTCAGGCCTTTTTCGGGCGTCGGCCCCGGCGTCTCTTGACATCCTTGACCCCGATCAAGAGCATGCCGTCCGCAGGGTCACGGGCCACTTCAAATCGCTGGCTCTCATCGATGGAAAGTCCGTATTGATGAAAGAACTGGGGCGATTTCAGGCTTACGGATCTCCGTCTTCTCGACATCTGAAGTGCACCTTCTTCGTCGTTCTTCTTGGAGATTTTCACGCCAATGATCTTCCGAGTCTTGTCAAAAAACAGAATCGCGAACTTGGCTGACTCGAGGCCGAAAGCGGCCACGGACGCAGCGTCAAAAGAAATGAGACCACTCGGTCGAATGGTCGCTCTCGGACGAGTCCCGGCAGCTTGTGGAGGCACGAATTTCTCAAAAGCCATAGACCACCTCCGAAGGGATCACTTTTAAGCTACATAAAATTCAGTCTTATGTCAAGAATATTCAACGGAAACTCGCGAAGAGTAGTTTCAATAATTCGAAGGTATCTTCTCATCAATCTGGAAATTTCTTTGCTTTTGGCGTGCCCATGGGCATTTCTCGCGTTATTCTCATTCGAATATCTTTTTGTGAAACGGTGCACTCGCTCATTGTTGCGAGTCGGATGTGATGTGGCCTCTGTGTGTCAAAAGCCCTCCTTGAACCGGGTCTTTTTGGGTGGATGTCCGGCAGAAATCTAAGGTGTTGAGCCGTTTCGTGGCGTTCGCCGGGGCAACGCGATACACTGCAAAGGATGTCGGAACTTCGACCCTCATCAACTCAGTGGATTGAGCTTGACGGCGCCGCATTGGCGCACAATGTGGGCATATTTCGTTCGATTCTCTCTTCCGATACGCTTCTGCTCGGAGTGGTGAAGGCCAACGCCTATGGTCACGGTCTCGGCGAGATTTCAGGACTTGCCGCCGAGCATCTTGATTGGTTTGGGGTTCACACGGCCGGTGAAGCCAGGAGCTTGCGTGAGATCGGGGTGAGGCAACCGATCCTGGTCATGGGTTTCGTGCCCCCGGGAGAGCTCAGGGACCTCGACAGCGACATCCATCTCTTGATTTCATCGATCCCCGCAATGGGATCGGTTGCCGACTATCGCGACCGGAGTGGCGTATCGCTCCCGATTCACCTGAAGATCGACACCGGGACAAAACGTCAAGGCATCACAGTCTCCGCGATTGATGAAGTGATACGAGTCGCCGCGATGCATCGACTCGATGTAGTTGGATTGGCGACCCATTTCGCCAACATCGAAGACACCTTGGAACACGAATTCGCACACACACAGCTCGAGCGTTTCCACCGGGCTGTCGAACGGGCGACTGGGCTGGTCGGTGGCGAGCCGCCCTTTGTCCATGCCGCGTGTTCGGCTGCGTCACTGCTGTTTCGAGATACCGATTTCACGATGGCGAGAGTGGGCATTTCCATGTACGGACACTGGCCGTCCCGGGAGACCAAGTTGTCATGGATCCTGGAACACGGACGGGACGGCCTTCAGCTGCGCCCCGTGCTCAGCTGGCGCGCCGTGGTGGGCCAACTGCAGAGGGTCGCCAAGGGCGAGTCCGTGGGTTATGGGCGGACGTGGACGGCGTTACGAGAAACGGTGTTGGGCGTGATTCCGGTCGGGTATGCCGATGGTTATTCGCGGGCCTTGGGCAATCGGGCGCGGGTTGGAGTCCGTGGCCGGGCCGCGCCCGTTGTCGGTCGGATTTGCATGAACATTTTCATGATCGACGTGACGGATATACCAGACGTCGAGGTTGGTGATCAGGTGACCCTTGTCGGGGCTGACGGTGGTTTCGCCATCACGGTGGAGGACCTGGCCGATCTTTGCGGCACGATCAACTACGAGTTTCTCGCGCGGCTCTCGCCGGCGATTCCGCGATCCGCCGGCCGAAATGACGATTTCTGATTGAGGTGCCGACCGAATGACCGATGATCCACGAATCTTCCCGACCGCAAGCGTGGTGGTGCCGACCTTCAATCGTCTGAACGACCTTCAGCGTGTCATCCAAGCATTGCGCGAACAGGTGGATGCTCTGCGGTCCCCGTGCCAGATCGTTGTCGTGGACGACGGCTCGACGGATGGCACGGGCGCTTGGCTTGATTCCCACTCCTCCGATCTCGGCGTGCTCAGGCTGCACCAGAGGAATTCCGGTCCGGCTCGAGCGAGGAATCGAGGGGTCGAGGTGTCCGAGGGAAGCGTCGTGATTTTTCTCGGTGACGACACGGTGCCGCAGCCCGGATGGTTGTGCGAACACCTGGAAGCTCACCGTATCCGAGGCTTGAATCGACCCCTCGCCGTTCTCGGATACACGGCGTTCCCGGCCGGGGATTCCAGTCCGTTCCTGCGTTGGATCAACGAGTATGGTGCTCAGTTCGGGTATGCACTGATCGACGATCCGACGGAAGTGCCGTTCAACTTCTTCTACACGTCGAACATCTCGATTCCGCGTCGGTACTTCAGAAATCTCGGAGGCTTCCGAGAGGATTTCCCGGCGGCTGCGTGGGAGGATATCGAGTTCGCCTACCGCGCGATGGACTCGGGTCTGTCGCTCAGGTACCAACCCCGGGCAAGGGTCATTCACCATCACCGAATTCGGGTCGCCACGTTCTGCGAGCGGCAGCAGAAGTCGGGGAGGTCCGCAGCGATTTTTGCCCGTCTCCATCCGGAGCTCGAGGGCTTTCTCGGGGTCCCGCGCGTCCATGAAGCGGGTTGGCGAACGGTTCTGGAACGGCCCTTTCTCCGGGTCTGGATCGCCCTGGGTGAGCGTCTCCACGGATTCGCCGGCGGTCGCGTTTACCGCAGGCTTCTTGATGGTCATTACCTCATGGGACTGGCCGCAGGGCTCCGCGAGGCGAGTCGCGGCTGATCGAGATTGCCCTAAATTCTCACTGGACAACCGGGGTGTCTAGGGGCTATAATTAACTTCCAATAAGAAAAAGGGAGGGATCCGGGAAGGCTTTCCACCTTGAGCCTACCATTTATATCGGCCAACCCCATTCGGCCAACCATATTTTCCTTTCGTTATGGTCCTGCCTGCTGAGCTGAACCGCCCCTCCCGCCTCAAGCTCACCGCCCGGCTCCGAGCCGGGCGGTTATTTCTGCGTCAACAAGGCTGACAAGGCATTGGTCGTCAGCCTTGTTCATGCGGGGGTGGCGGAGCCGGAGTCCACCAACGTTCCCGGATCGACGCCGATGCTCTGCAGGGCCGCCACCCACCGGTCCTCGTAGGGAACGTCGAAGACGATGGAGGTTGTGAGGGGAGCCACGAGCCAGGAATTTTCCTCGATCTCGGTTTCAAGTTGGCCTGGATACCACCCCGAGTAGCCAAGAATCAGCGAGTACATTCCGGAGCGTCCGCCGCTCGCGAAGGCGGCGAGGGTCTCTGTGTTTCCCGAGACCGTCAGACCCTCGGGAAGAAGCAGGTCGTCGCTCTCCGGCGGCCGGTCGGCGAGATCGAAGATCACGAAACCGTGGCCCGGTTCGACCGGGCCGCCGGCGAGAACGCGAGGGAGATCGGTTTTCGGCGCCTCGAGACCCAGCTCATCAAGGATCTCCGAGAGCTCGATGTCGAGTGGACGGTTGACAATCAGACCGAAGGCGCCTTCCTCGAGGGAGTGAGCACCGAGGAGCACAACCGATCGCCGGAAGTTTGGATCGCCGAGCGATGGCATGGCGATGAGGAACTTGCCGATGAGGGAGTCAGCCGTGTCCATGGATTCATGCTAGCAGAGGTGTGAGGGCGTGAGGTCGGGTTGGCTGCGGGAGCCACCCGCTGCCTGGCATCCGGCATCCATCTCAGGGTTGCGGGTCTTCAGCAGGAGGCTCGAATGCTTCCATCTTCACCACCCTGAGGATCGGTTTGTCGGCCGCAAGTCCCGGCGGAGCCGGGGCCGGAGGCGGTGCGAACTCGAGGGTGAGACGCAGGCGTTGACGGAGCCAAACCATGATGACGATTTCGTCACCGCTGGTGGATGTCGATTTCGGCGCACCGAGAGCCGCGGTGGCCATCGCGGGGGTCGCCCGCGAGTCGAGGTCGGGACCGATGTGAAGACGGTAGGGTGTGTAACGCAGCAGGTGCTGGTTGTGCAGCATGATCTGACTCAGGGTCCCCGAGGCGTCAAAACCATAGGCCAACGTCAAGTTTGGGCCGGCTCGGGCGGTGAGGGCGTCTCCGGTGGAGGCGATTTCGGCGCCGAGACGGCGCTCCACATCGGCCCGCGTCTGTCCCAACTCGATGTCGAAGACCGAGCCTCGATCCACATCGACCTCAACCGGGGTGGCGAGCTCATCGAGGATCTTCCACACCACGGGATCGGCGAGGAAGATGCGTTCTCCCGGCAGCGTCACTGCGAGATACAGGTCCGTGGCGCCGCCGGCCACGATCTCGCGAAAGATGACGTAGGCCTGCTCGCGGTCGCCGGTGAGATAGGAGGTCGCCTGGAGGTAGAGAGCGGTCTCCACCCGCTGGGGTCGGAGAATCACCGCCCGGCGGAAATAGCTGTTGGCGGTCTGGTAGTCCCCGAGATGGTAATGGGCTCGACCGATCTCGGCCGCCAGTACATATTGGGCTTCTGGGTCTTCCAAGTCCTGGAAGTGGGTCAGGAGCTCGATGACGTCGCTGTACCGGTGTTCCTGACCGAGTTGCCTGGCCTGATCGAGGGCCGATTCCAGATCCCGTGCCGCAACCACACCGAAGCCGGTCAAGCAAGCCAGGATGAAGGCCACAGTCCTGATCACCTTTCGACGGTAGCACTTCCGACCATGAATCGAGCCGACGGGCACGATCCGAGATAAGATCTCTGGTGTGACGGACACACCAATGGCTCGTGATCCGGAGATCATCATCGAGGCGCCGGAGATCGGTCTCGATCCCGGGATCGAAGAATGGTTGCGGAGGGAGCTGGCGTCGTGCCCGGACGTCGCGTTTGCCCATCTCCCGCAGGTCGAAGTGGTGGGCCATCAGGAGAAACCACACTTGACTCTTTTTGTCTGGCTGGTTCCCGAGGCCGTGGGTTCTCTTCGGGCGGCTCTCAACCTTGTTTCCGAGGCGGTTGCGCGGGCGTTGCCGGAAGATGTGTTTCTCGATGTCGTGATCCTGAACTCGGTGCCGGAACTGCTCTCATCGGTCGAAAAAGCGGGCTGCCTGATCGTCGAGCGAGATCTCGAGGAGCGACGTAGGGCGTGTGATGCGGCGGGTCTGACGCAGGAACCGGAACCGTCGACTCCGGGAAGGCGGTAGCGCCCAATGGGGTGTTACCATTGCACAACGGCAGGATCTGATGACTCATCTCGACCAACGGTGTTGACTGGGGTTCGGCGCGAGCCGCGAGGAGGCGACATGGAGATCGAACGGGTAGAAGAGGGCGACGTCACGATAGTCGTCGTACGGGGGGTGATCAAGCTCGGTGAATCGGCGAAGACGTTTTCGGGCTATCTCGGCCAGGTCTTGTCCGAAGGCACCAAACCGGTTCTGATTGACCTCGAAGGAATCGACCACGTGGACTCGACCGGGCTCGGCGAGCTCGTCGGTTATCTCCAGAGATTCGAAGAACAGGGACGGCGACTCGCGTTCATCAACCCCGCCAGGCGTCTGCGCAAGCTCTTCGAACTGACGCGCCTCGACGAGATCGTTCCGATTTATGGCGATCGCGCCCAGGCCGTAGCCGCCCTCAGCGCCGGCTAGACCGGGATCTCGTGCCGCCAGCCGTATGGATCCTCGCCGCGCCCGGTCTGGATGTCGATCAGGGAGTCGTAGAGCCGTTGCCAACGCTCGTCGAAATCGAATAACCACTCGCGATCGGCGTCCGCGATTCGTGAGATCCACGAGATCACGGCGGCGGTGCCGCAGCAGGCCGCGGACTCCAACTCACCGAGCTCATCGAGTGCGATTTTGCGTTCCTCGGTGGACCAGCCGAACGAAGTCGAGGCGATCTCCAGGAGCGAGATCCGGGTGATCGACCGGAGCACACTCTGTGATTTCGGTGTGATCAGAACGCCATCGCGGAAACCGAGGAAGTTGGCGGCGCCGATCTCCTCGATATAACGGTGCTCTCGGGGGTCGAGATACAGAGCCTCGACGAAACCACCGTCCTTCGCCTCTTGCCCGGGAGTGAACGAGCAGGCGTAGTTGCCGCCGGCCTTGACATAGCCGGAGCCCTGAGGAGCGGCGCGATCGAGCCGACTCACCATGAAATCCTTGCCTTGATCGGGACCGAAACCACCCTTGAAATAGGGCCCCACCGGGGTGACGAAGATTCTGAAGACGTACCTCTTCGCCGGTTTGACGCCGACGTTGTGGCCGATGCCCAGGTAAAAGGGTCGCACATAGAGCGCCGCTCCGCTGCCGTGTGGCGGGATGTAGGGCAGGTTGGCAGCCGCGACCTCTTCGATACCGCGGACAAAGAGCTCCTCGGGTACCTCCGGGCCGCAGAGGTAGCGGGCCCCTTGATTGAGACGGCGAGCGTTCTCAAGAGGACGGAAGGCGTAGACTCGCCCGTCAGGGCCGCTGTGAACCTTCATCCCTTCGAAGAGTTCTTGTCCGTAGTGGAGACACTGACTGCCCTCCGGGATTCTCATGTCGGTGTCTTCCACGAGACCCCGGACCCGCCAGACGCCGTGCTGAAAGACCGCTTCGAAACGGTACGGGCACGGCGTGTAGTCAAAGCCCAGATTGGCAAAATCAAGATCGGCTTTTCGGCGGTCCCCGGGAAAGTAGTACCTCGGCTGGCTCATGAAACTCTCCGTCTCGATGTGATGTTCTAGGGGGACGACTCGGATCTGCGATGGCCGCTACGGCCCCGCGGATCAACAAAACCCCCGGCAGTATAGCCTACCCCTCATGTGCCCGTTCGAGCCATCGTGACGGATCGCCGCCGGGTTGCGGACTGTCGCCCTGAGTGATCGCCGTGTCCCCTCCAGAGAGCGGCCGATGAGCAGAGTTTTACGGGATTTTACATGCGTTTCCCGCCGGGTCTGATGGGAGGACGCCGATCAGTGGTATAACTCCGGTTGGCATCATGATTGCAAACATTTATCCGAATCAGTGGATGAAAGGGGACGAAATGTACTCGATCGACGGAAAGAAGATCCCGATTCTCGGCCTCCTCGTGGTGGCTCTCATCAGCCTCGTCGGTTGCTCGTCTGCCGAACCCACCGACGACCCCGGGGTCGATCGGATGGGCAAGTACATGCTGATGAACAATGGCACCGAGGCCGAGACGCTCATCGGCTACCGGTACGCCCAACAGAATCTCGGTTCAGAGTGGTTGGTGCTCGAGGCGGCGATGACGTCTCCGCCGAATCAGACCGCCACGATCAAACGCGAGAACGTGTCGGTGACGACGCCCACGGGGGAGACGATCCCGCTCGCCACTCAGAAGGACGTGAACGAGTCATGGGGCGTTGTCATGCCGATTGTGAACGCGGCCGATGTCGTTCGCGATCCCATGAACTACTGGCAACCGAGAAAGAAGACGTTCTTGATGCGGTTCTATGTCGCACCCGGCGATGGTGTTGCCTTCGATGAGTTCTCCGTCAACGATTTCCGGGTCTGCGAGGGCAGGTTCCTGTTCGAAATCCCGGGAGGCGTCCAGGCCGGTCGGTACGTGCTGACCATCGACCTCGAAGAGAGTGAAGTCATCATCCCGATCACCCTCGAGGGCTGAGGTCGCAACGAAAGCCGCAGCGATCTGGCGTCTGTGACGAGCCTCGCAGGGGTTGCTTGGCCAGGAGCCTGCAGCGCATAGATGGTGGATAAATCTCTGAGCGTCGATTGAGGTCGATTTCAGGCGGGATCGCAGGTTCATCCTGGTGGTATGGGCCAAGATACCGCCTAAGATCGAGCCAATTGCCGCCCGAAAAGCGACGCTGACTCGATGCGCTACATGATTCCTAGGGGAACACCCCGAGCTCGCGGTACGACACGGCAACTTTGTCGATGGCGTCGATCATCGACGCTGTCCGAAGATCCACGTTGTCACCCTTGGCGCATTTGATCTCGCGGATCTCGTGATAGGCCTCGATCATGGTCTCCTCCAACCCCGAGTTGACCAGGTCGATTTCACCCGGCCCCTTGGCGATCTCGGCGATCTCCTGGTCGGAGAAGATCCGGTTGGTGGAGTTTTCGATTGCCGACAAGAGCTTTCGACTCGAACTCTCGACAAAGCGCTTCTCCATCCGTCCGAACCGAACGTGTTGGAGATCCTTCAGCCACTCGAAGTATGACACCGTGACACCGCCGGCGTTGATATAGGCATCCGGGATGATCATTACGCCGCGCTCGAAGAGGTGGGCCGACGCATCGGAGCTGATGGGACCGTTGGCCGCCTCGGCGATGATCTTTGCCTTGATTCGGGGGGCGTTGTCCATGGTGATGGCGTTCTCGAGTGCCGCCGGGATCAGGATGTCGCAGTCGAGCTCGAGCCCGACATCGCGGCTGGGAAGATCCTCGGCGCCGGGAAAACCGAGGATCGAACCGGTTTCGCTGCGATGCGCCATGAGGGCCTCGACATCGATGCCGTCGGGTTTGGAGATCGATCCTTCGTATTCGATCATGCCGACGATGACAGCCCCGCCCTCCTCCTGCATGAACTTGGCCGCGTGGTAACCCACGTTGCCCAGACCCTGTACGACGACCCGTTTGCCCTCGAGACCCGGGGTCAAGCCGAGCGCGCGCATATCTTCGACAATGATGCACACTTCGCGTAGGCCGAAAAAGACGCCGCGCCCTGTCGCCTCGACGCGGCCGCGGATGCCGCCCTGGCCGACGGGCTTGGCGGTGACGCAGCCCATGGCGTCGATGTCGTGCGGGTTGAGGCTCATGTAGGTATCGGCGATCCAGGCCATCTCGCGGCCGCTGGTTGCAAAGTCCGGCGCCGGGACGTCGAGGCCGGGGCCGATGAAGTTTTTCTTGTTGAGTTCGAAGGTGAATCTGCGTGTGATCCGTTCGAGCTCGCCGACCGAATACTCGTGGGCGGAGATCTTCACCCCCCCCTTGGCGCCGCCGAAAGGGACGTTGACAATGGCGCACTTGTAGGTCATCAACGCTGACAGCGCCATGACCTCGTCCTCGTTGACGTTGGCGGCATAGCGGATTCCACCCTTGGTCGGGAGCTTGTGTTGGCTGTGTTCGGCACGCCACGCGTGGATGACCTTGAGCGAACTGTCGTCGCGAATGAGGGGAAAGGTGAAGTGAATCACGCTGTTGACACTCTTGATCTGTTCGAGAAGACCTGGTGGGTGCTCGGTCATCGCGGCGGCACGATCGAAATTCTTGTTGACTTGATCGAAGAAGCTCAGATCGGCGGTCATGTGGTACCCCCAAACGGTTGGTTTTCTGAACGGCGGAAAAAGCATACCACCGAAGCCGGGTGGACGGATTGCCCGCCGAAGCCAGAGATTTCGAACTCGATGCAACCAAAGAGCAGGTTGCGGCCAATTACTCGCGATGGCGTCGAAAGAGAGGCGGAAGATGAATAGGAAGAGAGCGGTCACATTGCTAGTGTGCGTCCTCGGCGTTGCCGGGTTATTTTTTGCTGATGATGGGGGGGAAGAAGAGATGGGCGAACCCATTCAAGTCTGGTCGGTGGAGCAGGGGGCGATGATTTCGACCACGAAAGTCGAGAAGAGCGATGACGAATGGAAACAGGAGTTGTCGCCGGAGGTCTACAAGATCGTCCGAAGAAAAGGCACCGAAATGGCGTGCTCAGGAGCCTACTGGAAGAACGACCGTGAAGGTGTGTATCGCTGTGTCGCTTGCGGTACAGACCTCTTCGTTTCGACCACCAAGTACACGTCCTCTACGGGCTGGCCGAGTTTCTTTGAACCCGCCCACGAAGCCAACGTCGGGACCGAGCGCGACACCAGCCTTTTCATGACCCGCACCGAGGTCCATTGCGAACGCTGCGGGGCCCATCTCGGTCACGTGTTCGACGATGGGCCGAAACCCACCGGCAAACGCTATTGCATCAACTCTAGGGCGTTGGAGTTCGTCGAGATGGAAGTCAAGTAATGATGAATGATGAATTAGGAATGTCATCGCAGATGCTCACGAGGGCGCCGGGGAGCATCTGCAATTCCCAATTCAACATTCCTGATCCATAATCGGTGCCATGCATACCATCAAGACCGCATTTGACAACGGACGAGGTCAGAGGCTCGCGGCCCTTTTAGACCGACCGGTGGACGACAGTCCGATCGCCTACGCGATCTTCGCCCATTGTTTCACCTGTTCGAAGACCTACAAGGCCGTGCGCCACATTGCGCGCGCGCTGGCCGCGGAGGGATTCGCCGTCCTGAGTTTCGACTTCACCGGGTTGGGAGACAGTGAAGGAGAGTTCGCGGAAACGTCGTTCTCATCCAACGTGGAAGACGTGGTGGCGGCGGCCGGGTATCTGACCGAGACCCATGACGCCCCGACCGTGCTCATCGGTCACTCCCTCGGAGGGGCGGCGGTCATGATGGCCGCCGCGAGGATTCCGTCGGCAACGGCGATTGTGACCATTGGGGCGCCGGCAAGTCTGAGTCACCTCTCGGAGATCCTCGAACCTGCTCGAACCGGTGTCGAGCAGACCGGCTCCGCCGAGATCATCCTCGCCGGGCGCCGGATCCGGATCGGCCGCGCACTCATGGACGACCTCGCCGAGGTCAGTATGGGTGACGCCATCTCCAATCTCGGGCGTGCCCTTCTCGTGATGCACTCGCCCGTGGACGCCGTGGTGGGTATCAGCAATGCATCGGCGATTTTTCGTGCTGCGAAACACCCCAAGAGCTTTGTCTCCCTCGACCGGGCCGATCATCTGCTCAGCCGTGCCGAAGACTCACGCTACGCCGCGGGGGTCATCGCCTATTGGTCACGGAAGTACATCCCCGAGGCTCAGGAGGAGAGCAAGATGGCGCGGCCTGGAGACAACCGGGTCGTGGTGCGGACGGGCGGCACCGGCTTTCGCACGGAGGTTCTCGCCAACGGTCACCCGCTGATCGCCGATGAACCGATCTCTGTGGGTGGGTCCAACACGGGGCCGAGCCCATACGAACTCCTGGCTGCCTCGCTCGGAGCGTGCACCAGCATGACCCTTCGGATGTACGCGGACCGAAAGAACTGGCCCCTCGAAGCGGTGGAGGTCCGCCTCGAGCACGAGAAGATCCACTGTGTCGACTGCGCGGATGTCGCTCGAGGGCAGCCGAAGATCGACCACATCAGCCGCGAGCTGGTGCTCGAAGGCCCGCTTGATGACGCTCAGCGAAAACGACTGGTCGAGATCGCTGATCGCTGTCCGGTGCACCGTACATTGCACTCAGAGATCGAGGTTACGACAACGCTGGTGCATGAATGAAAACGGTCATGGATTTTGAATTCAGAGCTGCGGAAGCTCCTCGATACCCCCGTAAGCATCCGCGTTGTCATTCACGATCCGTCATCTCCAAGTTCGCCCTCAGTCCAACCCCGTCCCCGGTCCGGGCGTTTCTCCGCTGAGCAGATTTTCGACCTTTGCGGTCTTGACGAGGGTCTCGAGGAGTTGACCCAGGGTCGCTGTCGCCTTTTGAGCTCGGAGCAGATCGGCGACTTGGCCCGATGCCTCCTCGAGGCTGATGGTCTCGGCCGGCCGTCGTTCGCTGACGGTCGCAACGTGAAAACCGAATCGTGACTGGATGACTTCCGAGATTCCACCGGGCTCGAGGCCGAAGATCGTCTCGGACAACGGACTGACGAGAGCTCCTCGGGTGACCCATCCGAGGTCACCGCCGGTGGGTGCCGAGGGGCCCTCGGAGAGCTCGCGGGCGATGGTGGTGAAATCCTCGTCCCCGGCGAGGGCTCGTTGCCGCGCGGCCTCGGCTTTCCCGCGAGCGGCAGCGAGTTCGGCGGAAGCGGCGTCCTCGCCGATGATGAAAATCATGTGGTAGGCGTGGGCGCGGTCTTCGGCTTCGAAGAGCTCGGGGTTGTCTTTGTAGTAGGCGGCGATCTCTTCGTCGGTGACGACGACGTTGGGCTCGATCTGCCGGGCGACAAACGCCTTGAGGATCTCGATCTCTCGAATCATATTGAGGAACTTCTCGTAGCTCGAACCCGTCGCCTTGAGTTTGGCTTCGAGCATGGTCCTTCCGCCGGCCTGTTGCTCGGCGATCTGGGCGGCGCGAGCGACGTCCAGTTCATCGGCCTCGACTCCGAACCGGCGCGCCTCCTGCACGAGCAGCTTCTGCTCCACGGCGCGTTGAGTTGCGACCATCGCGAGCTCTCGTTGGTCGACCTCTTCTCCACGCTCGGATAGCTGTGACTGGATGGTCTGCATGACCATGCTGATCTCGACGGCGTAGACGGGGTCGCCGTTGACGCGCAGGACCACGGGGTTGGGTGCCGTCTCGGCTGCCGATGGTCCGGGGGAGGCCATGGGGTCTTTCTGAGCAACGACCGCTTCGTCTGCTTTCGGCTCGCCCGATTCCTGGCCGAACGAAGGGACTGCGATCAGAGAAAGACAGACGATCATCAAGGATGTGAGAGTGGGTCGCATGAATGTACTTCCGTTTCCGCGCAGCGTCGACAGTGCCGCCCGCATGCTCATAGCCTAGCATCAAACTCCGGACCGTGGTTTCAAGTTCTTGTAAAGATCAGGTCGGAGAGTGGGTCAGCACCGCCAGGTAGGAACCGCGTTCCCCGCCGGCCGCGACCTTCATGTCGAATCCCGCCGCATCGGCAACGATCTCCAAGGCTTCCGGGTCGACAAAGATCCACGGGTATCGAGGACCCTCGAGACGACCGTAGCGGAGCCCGAACTCGACCTCACCGAGATAGCGATCGGGGTTCGAAAGCTCGTCGAGGAGTTCCGGAGCCTCGTCGCGAAGCGCGGTTGCGAGGTCCGCCGAATCGCAGACCAGGCGCCCGCCCGGGTTGAGATGATTCGGGAGCTCCTCGAGAAAGCTCCCGAGACCGCGCAGATCCCCGACGATCCCGAGCCCGTGCATGAGCATCAGCACGGTGTCGAATCTCTCTCCTGTGACGGCGCCCAGATCGCCGAGGCGGGGGTCGACCACACCGCGGTCCCGCATGATTTCCACCGCTTCGGTCAGTGGATCGACGGCAACCACGCTGGTGCCGGCTTCCTGGAGATCGAGGGCGTGGCGGCCGGCCCCGGCGCCGAGGTCGAGGACCCGGCCGACGCAGAGATCGAGGGCCTCGCGTTCGAGCATCGGGAGATCCTGTTCCAACGGGCGGTAGTAGGCCCCCACCGGTGTGGCCTCGTCCTCCCAGAGATCGCTCAGCACGACGATCACGGCCCCGGTGTCACCGCGATGGAAATCGAGCAGAGCTGTCCCGAGGGGCGCCCAACCCGCACTGCTCTCCGGATCGGTCACGTCATCGGCCCATCTCGAGGCAGGGGATGAGTGCTCCGAAAGCGATAAGGTGGAACAACAGTTTCATGGCCGCCTCTCTAGCTGATCCGGCCTCGTATCTTGGTGTCTTCGCCGTCGTCTCGGACTTCCGGCATCTCCGTCTGTGTCAACATCTCCATCGCCTCTGGCCGCGGCTCGTTCTTCTTGACATCCCAGTAGGGCGAGAGCCGGCGGAGGCTGTCGACGATCCCGGGAAAGACCTCGATGACCGTGTCGATCTCGGCGTCGGTGTTGTAGCGGCTGAGGCTGAATCGGACCGACCCGTGGATGGCGGAGAAGGGAATGTGCATCGCCCGGAGCACGTGCGATGGTTCGAGAGAACCGGAGGTGCATGCCGAGCCCGACGATGCGCAGATCCCCTGCGCACTGAGCTGATAGAGGATGCCCTCGCCCTCGATGAAGTGGCAGGCGACGTTGAGGGTGTTGGACAGCCGGGGTGCGTTCTTGCCGTTGACCTCGAGGTAGGGGATCCGAGCCAAGAGCTCCCGCTCGAGGCGATCGCGCATGGCGACGATCCGTGCTTCGTCCTCGTCGTGCCGCTCCATGGCAAGCTCGAGGGCCTTGGCGAGCCCGACGATGAAGGCCACGTTTTCGGTCCCGGCCCTGCGCCCGTCCTCCTGGTGCCCACCAAGAAGGAATGGCCGACAGCGGGTCCCTCGGCGAATGTAGAGGGCGCCGATACCCTTGGGCGCGTGCAGCTTGTGGCCGGAAAACGACAGCAGATCGACATTCCTGAACGAGTCGCGAAGATCAATCGGGAGCTTGCCCACGGTCTGGGTGGCGTCGGTGTGGAAGACGATGCTCGGATCGGTCTCCTTGGTGATTCGTGAAAGCTCTCCCACAGGGTAGATCACCCCGGTTTCGTTGTTCGCGTGCATGACGGAAACCATGAGGGTGTCCGGGCGCAGCGCGCGGACGAACTCCATCTTGTCGATGTTGCCATCCGAGTCAACGGGCACGAAGTCGACATCGAGGCCCCGTCGTTGCAGGTCTTCGCCGACCGAGAAAATGGCCGGGTGCTCGACGCCGGTGGTAACGATGTGGCGTCGTTCCTGGTTGGCGGCGATGGTGCCGAAAACGGCGGTGTTGTTGGACTCGGTGGCGCAGGAGGTGAAGAGGATTTCGTCGGGCCGGGCCTTGCCCAGGAGCTTGGCGACCATCCTGCGCGCGGCGGTGATGGCCTCGGCGGGGCCGTGCGCCGGTTCGTAGAGCGAGCTCGGGTTGAAGTAGTCGTCGGTGAGGTACGGCATCAACGCTTCGAAGACCTCGGGAGCCACCCGAGTGGTGGCGTTGTTGTCCATGTAGATGATGGTCATTCTTCCGTCCTCAGACCTCGATGACCTGGATGCGTTGGTCGATCTGGTCCTTGAGTGCCTGCTCCACCAGCATCTTGATGGTGTTCTGCGAACCCACGCAGTCGGCACATGCGCCCTTCATGGTGCAGTAGACCTTGGTGTCCTTGATGTCGACGATCTCAATGTCGCCCGCATCTTTGGCGAGCTGCGGTCGAACATAGGAGTCGATGACCTCTTCGACCTTCTTGGCGAACTTGAAGGGCGACATCTCCGTCGGCGGCTGGGCCTTGGGCGCGCGCGCCATGGGCAGAACGGGCAGTTGTTTCATGGTCGTCGGACGCGATCCGTTGACCTTGTCGAGCAGATCCTGGAGCCCGCCGGGGGTGTGGTGGCAGGACATGCAGGCGCCGCCGGCCTTGATGGCGTTGGTGATGTCGGCGATGGTCTTCATCTCGAGCTCTTCGATCTTGCGAATGATGTAGGGCTCGGTGAGACCGAAGCAGGTGCAGACGAGCCGACCCTCTTCCTGTTCGTCGCGGCGGATGTCGACCCCCAGGTCGGCGAGGTCGACCCCGCGCTTCTGGGCCCAGTTGAAGACGGCGGCCTCGAGGGCCTCGGCACCCATCACCGAACAGTGAATCTTGGCCTGGGGCAGCCCGTCGAGGTACTTGACGATGTCCTGGTTGGTGATCTCGAGGGCGCCGATGGGGGTGAAATCACCCTCTTCGATGATGGCGCAGAGCGCCTCCGACGCGGCAATGGCCGAGGTGCAGCCGAAGGTCAGGTATCGGGCTTCGGTGATCTTGTCGAGCTGGGGATCCGTGGGGTGCCGTTCGACCCGGAAGGTGAAGCGCAGGGCGTCGCCGCAGGAAATCGACCCGTGCTCACCAAAACCGTCGGCGTCTTCGATCTCCCCGAGATGAGTGCCGGGTTGGCCCGAGACCGCCGCCATGAAGAGTTCGGTGGTTTTCTTCGAGTAGTTCCAGGTCATGGTACCTCCGCCCGCGAGTCACGCAGGCACAGGATGATACCTGATTCCGGCGCGGAGTATTCCGGGGACTTCCCGAACCGGGCTCTTCGTCGAGATTTGCGCTTCGCGGGGCGGTCGCAGAATACTTCGTCCGGGCTGATACCGAGCTCTCCGGCGATCTGTGCGATCTCAAGGTGTTCCGAGGTGCAGAGACCACCGTCGGCACCGGCCACGGCGGTGAGAAGTCTGACGATGGACTCGCGCTGGGATGGATTGGAGTTGCAGTACACTCGGCGAATGACGTTCTCAGCGTATTGTCGCCGTTGTTCTGTCATTGTCCTTCTCCTTGTCATCGCGCTTCCTGCCATCGCAGCAAACCCCGATCCGGCCCGGGGCTCGGGAGGGGCGGTGGCCAGCGCCGCACCGGCGGCCACCCGGGCCGGTCTCGAGGTCCTCCACGCCGGCGGCAACGCCGTCGACGCTGCGGTGGCGACGGCCCTCGCCCTGGCGGTGGTCCACCCCCAGGCGGGGAACCTCGGCGGTGGTGGATTTGCCGTCGTTCGGGTGCATGGCGAGGTCTCGGCCCTCGATTTCCGCGAGGCCGCCCCGGCGGCTGCCAGCCACGACATGTACCTCGGCAAGAACGGTGACCCGGTCGCCGAGAAGAGTCTGGTCGGTCCGCTCGCAGCAGGAGTACCCGGTTCTCCGGCAGGTCTGTGGGAGCTTCACCGGAAACACGGCAAGCTCGACTGGGCGAACGTCGTGGCCCCCGCCGTCCGGCTTGCGCGCGACGGGTTCGTGGTGACCCCGCGGCTCGAGAAATCGGTCGCCAGGGCGGCGAAGTTGCTCGTTCGATTCCCGGAGACCGCAGCGGTGTGGCTGCCGGGAGGTGAGCCGCCGCCCGCGGGTTCGCTGATGAAGATCCCCAGCCTCGCCGCCACCCTCCGAGATTATGGGGAGCACGGCCCTGAGGCCATCACCGCGGGACCGGTGGCGGCGGCCATCGAAACCGTGTCTGACCGTTATGGGGGAGTGCTGACCGTCGCCGATCTCGAGTCCTACCGTCCGGTGTGGCGGAAACCGGTCTTCTTCGACGCCTTCGGGTGGAAGGTCGCGTCCATGCCGTTGCCGTCGTCCGGTGGAATCATCCTCGGTCAGACTTCCGGCCTTCTCGAGCGAACCAACTGGGGGCGCACACCTCGGTTCGGGGCGGAGCGGACCCACCTCCTCGTCGAAGCCTGGAGACGCGCCTACGCTGATCGATTCCTGCTCGGCGACCCGTCGACCACGCAGGCCGCGGAATCCGATCTTCTGGGTGAGGGGTGGCTCGATCGTCGGGCCCGGGAGCTCCGGTCTCGTCGAGCCACGCCTTCGGACAAGGTACGGTCGTGGAAACCGTCCGCGGCAGGAGAGTCAACCGAGACCACCCATCTCTCGGTTGCGGATGGCGCCGGAAACGTGGTCAGCCTTACCACAACCCTCAACGGCAGCTTCGGCTGCGGTCTGCTCGTTCCCGGCGTCGGAATCCTGCTCAACAACGAGATGGACGACTTCGCCACCGCCCCCGGCCGACCCAACCTCTACGGTCTGATTCAGGGCGAGGCCAATGCGGTGGGACCGGGCAAACGGATGCTGTCGTCGATGTCGCCGACGATCGCCTGGCGCGGGTCCGAGACGGTGGCGTTGGGTTCGCCCGGCGGATCCACGATCCCCACCGTCACCGTCCAGGTCCTCCTCAATCTGGTGGTGGACGGGGATGATCTCCAGACCGCCGTCAACCGGCCCCGAATCCACCACCAGTGGATGCCGGACCAGATCGTCGTCGAGCCCGACGCGCTGGCGCCCGAGACCGCCTGGGAGCTCGAGCGTCGCGGACACGAGCTGAAACCCCGGAAACAGCTGGGCGATGTGAACGCGGTGCGAATCAGTTCGGACGGGACGGTGGAGGCGGCGGCGGATCCCCGCGGTCCGAGCTCGGCTGGAGTCGTCACGCCGGCGCCGGGGACCTGATGCGGCTCATCGACGAGATACGGGAGGAACACCGGCTGATCGATGGGGTGGCGGGTTCGCTCTTCTTCTGGGGTGATCGGGGATCCGGCCATCGAGATGCCCGTGAGGATCTGAATGACCTGATCCACTTTCTTCGGATTTTTCTTCATAGCTACCATCACCGACGGGAGGAGCTGCTCTTCCGGGCGTTGAAGGAGCACGGCGAGGTCCCGAGCCATCACGGCCCCCTGGCGATTCTCACGGAGGAGCACGAGGCTGTCCCGCCGGTTCTGGACGAGCTCGCAGTGGCCGGCGCCTGCGCCGAGTCGGAGCGAATCGTCCAGCGCCTGGCGTCCGAGATTTGGCAGCACCTGGACAAGGAGGAGACCGTGCTTCTCCCGGAGGCCGAACGGCGCCTCATCGACGGGGGAGTTCGCGAGCTCGATGGACCGACGCCATCGGTTGAGGTGGAGGCGGCGCGTGCCCTGGGGCTCGATCTGATCCGAAGATTGCCACCCATGGACGACCCCGATCTCATCCGCGGCGATGGCTGCATCCCCTGCGCGGCCTTCGGCGACACCTGCCACGGGATCGAAACCGAGTGGTGGAGCGACTGGGAAATGGAGCACCACAGGTCCCTCGATGAGGGATGAGGTAGTGTACCCCGCCATAATTGGGGTGAGGTATCGAGAGTGCCGAGGCGACCTCCTGCCCGCGCTTCGCGAATGAGGCGTACCGTTTCGTACGCTGATTTCGCGAAGCGCGGGCAGGAGGGATGCATCGGTGATCGAATACCGCCTCCAATTGTCGCGGGGTACGCTAGAGTACGGAACCATGAAATCAACAACCCTTCTCGCTGCTCTCGTCCCGATTCTCTGTCTGACCGCCTGCGGCGGTGTGCCCGAACCGGCGGACCTGGTGATCACCGGTGGGCGCATCGTGACCATGGATCCTGATCGGCCCGAGGCCGAGGCCATCGCCGCTCGTGGTCAGAAGGTGGTGGCGGTGGGCGGCTCCGCCGAGATCGCGCGGCTGATCGGTGACAACACCGAGATCGTGGAGCTTGACGGCGCCCTTGCGGTGCCTGGATTCATCGAGGGCCACGGCCACTTCACCGGTCTCGGACGTTCACGGATGATCCTCGATCTGACGAGGGTCGAGAATTTCGAGGAGATCGTGGAAATGGTGGCTGCCGCGGTGGTCGAGGCCGGGCCGGGCGAGTGGATCCTGGGCCGCGGCTGGCATCAGGAGAAGTGGAGCTCGACCCCCGAACCCAACGTCTCGGGGCTGCCGTATCACCGGTCTCTGAGCGAGGTGTCTCCGGCCAACCCGGTCGTTCTCGTCCACGCCAGCGGCCACGCCTCCATGGTCAACGCGGTGGCGTTGGAGCTCGCCGGCATCGGCGACGACACCCCCGACCCGGCGGGAGGCGAAATCGTCCGCGATGCCGAGGGCAGGGCCATCGGGGTGCTGCGCGAGACCGCGGAAGACCTGGTGGGGTCTCATCTCGACACCGAGCCGGACGAGGCCACCCTTCGAAAGGTCATCGAGCTCGCGAGCCGGGAGTGTCTGGCCAAGGGCATCACGTCCTTCCAGGACGCCGGATCGAGCTTTGCGTTGGTCGAGCTGTTGCGGTCTATGGCCGAGAACGAGGAGCTCGATCTGAGGCTTTGGGTGATGCTCAGCGAGGACAACGAGAGCCTGGCGGCGGGTCTGCCGGGCTATGAGGTCTACCGGGCCGGAGATGACTACCTGACGGTGGGTGGGATCAAGCGCTGGATCGACGGCGCCCTGGGTTCACACGGCGCATGGCTGCTCGAGCCCTACACCGATCTTCCGACCAGCACGGGGCTGAACATCGTAACGCCGGACGAACTGCGGGAGTCGGCGCGTCTCGCGCTCGAACACCGTCTCCAGCTCTGTTCGCACGCCATCGGAGATCGGGCGAATAGAACGACCCTCGATGTCTATGAAGAGGCGTACGAGACCGTGCCGGAGCCCCGTGATCTGCGGTGGCGGGTCGAGCACGCCCAGCATCTCCACCCGGACGACATCGCGCGGTTCGCCGAGATCGGTGTGGTGGCGGCCATGCAGCCCATCCACTGCACCTCTGATGGGCCGTGGGTCCCGGAACGGCTCGGCGAGGAGCGTTCCAGGACCGGCGCCTATGTCTGGCGGGATCTCTTCGAAGCGGGTGCGGTCATCGCCAGCGGCACCGATGTACCGGTGGAGCCCGTCGATCCGCTCCCATCCTTCCACGCCGCGGTGACGCGCCGGATGGCCGATGGGGAGGCGTTCTATCCGAACCAGGTCATGACCCGGATGGAGGCGCTGAATGCGCGCACGCTCGGTGCCGCCTACGCCGCCTTCGAGGAGGACATCAAGGGTTCCCTCGAGGTCGGCAAGTTGGCCGACGTGACGGTGTTTTCGCGCGATATTCTGACGATTCCCATTGAAGAGATCCTCGAAGCGGAGGTCCTGTACACCGTGGTCGGCGGAAAGGTGAGGTATCGCGCGAGATAGATCACCGACGCTCCAGCGGCCGATGAGTTAACCTCGATCACTGGATATCGGGAGTATGCAGGGCTACACCCACACATGCGCGGCTTGCGACGCCAAGATGAAGATTCACGATCGTTATGTGGGTCGAACGCTGCGATGCACGGCCTGCGGCACCGAGTTCCTTGCCGATCCGACATTGGCCGACATCGACGACATCATCGATGAGATGGTCCCGAAGCAAGAGCGCTCGGTTCCGTGGCTGCCGATCATCGGCGGTGTCACTTTACTGGTGCTCGCGATGCTGGTGCTCAGCCAGTCCGATCCCGATGGATTCCTCGCAAAGCTCTTCAGGCCCAGCCGCTCCGCCGGTCAGTTCGCGGAGCTCACTATGGACGGCAGGGATCGCGTGCCGGCAGCCATGGACCAGGAGACCGCGGTCTTCGTCGTCAATGCTCTGGAGGACGCCGATCCGCGTTCGTTGGCCCTCCTGAAGGATCAGGGGCGAATCATCGATGTTGATTCGGGAACAAGAATCAAGGTCATCGAGCTCGTAGATCGTGACGGAACCGCACGGGCAAGGATCGTCGAAGGCCAGTGGACCGGCAGAGTTCTGTGGGTGCCGATGGTGGCGGTTCGATGAAGGCGATGACTCGATCGCTCGACAGCGCCGTCGAGCCCGCGTAGACTCGTACGACCGAGCGTTGGGGGAAGACGGTGCGAATCCGTCGCGGACCCGCCGCTGTGACCGGGGACGAAGATCGGCAGATCCACTGCAACCGGATGGTTGTGGGAAGGGCCGGTAGATAGGACGATCCGGGAGTCAGAAGACCCGCAGCTCGGTGTGCAAAGACCCTCGAGGATTGGGGTCCGAGTCGAAGAATCCGGATGGAAAACGGCATCCCGGAGGCTTGGCGGCCTCCGGTTTTTTGTGTTGGTGCCATGTCGAGATACCACAGATTCCTTTCGCTTCTGATCTTCGCCGGCCTGATGGCAACGACATCGGCCTGTGGAAAACGTGTCGGTCCGGAGCCGGTTCCGGTCCCGAGGAGGATCGTCTCCATGGCCCCGAGTCTCACCGAGACCCTCCTCGCCCTCGACATCGGAGACCACGTTGTGGGTGTGACCAGATACTGTCCGCGCGTTGACGGTGCGGTGGTCGTGGGCGGCTACTTCGATCCGAGCTACGAGACCATCCTCTCCCTCGATCCGGATCTGGTGATCGTGATGCAGTCGCACGATGAGCTTCACCGGCGACTCGAGGATCTCGGTCTCGACACCTTGAGGGTGGATCAACACGATGTCGAGGGGATTCTGACTTCGGTTCGCGATATCGCGTTGCGGTGTGGGGTCGCACTGCGTGGTCGCGACCTGGTCGATGAGCTTCGAGCGGCCCTTGATGAAGTCGAAGCGGCCGTAGAGGGCCTCGATCGGCCGCGGGTGCTCGTAGTCGTGGGACGCGAGCCGGGCGGCGGCCGGGTCGGCACCTCGTGGGCCGCCGCAAACGACACCTTCTACGACGATGTGATCCGTCTCGCGGGGGGCGTCAACGCGGTTTCAAGCACGTCGATCCGATATCCGGAGTTCTCCCGCGAAGGACTCATCGCGGTGGATCCCGATGTGATTCTCGATGTGGTGGCCGATGGAGGTGTACGAGAAGTCAGCGTCGAAAAGGCCGCCGCCGACTGGCTCGAACTCGGCGATCTGCGCGCGGTGCGGGACGGTCGGCTGCACGTGCTCATGGACGATTTCGTTGTCATCCCCGGACCTCGGATCATCGACACTGTCCGGACCTTCGCCGAACACCTCCACCCGGAGCTGCAGTGGCGGTGACGGGAGATCGACCGCGGCTCGAGACCCGCGACCTCAGGGTTCGCCTCGGTGAGACCGATGTTCTCAACGGGGTCGACCTCGAGGTTGGTGCGGGCGAGCTCCTGGCCGTCATCGGACCGAATGGGGCCGGCAAATCGACCCTCCTGCGATCCCTTGACGGACTCCAGTTGTCGCACGGGGGCGAGGTCGAGGTCGACGGCCGGCCGGTGAGCGGCTATCGGAGACGGGAGCTGGCGCAGGTCATCAGCTTCGTCCCCCAAACCGATGTGGCCGCCGATGGCTACACCGTGAGGGCCTTCGTCGAGATGGGGCGGTATCCTCACCTGGCCGCCTGGTCCGCGCTCACCGCCGGCGATCGGCGGGCGGTGGACGAGGCGCTCGAGTTGACCGAGACCGATCATCTGGCGGCGCGATTCATGACGACTCTATCGGGGGGAGAGCGGCAACGGGTGTGGATCGCGGCGGCCCTCGCCCAAGGTGGGACCATCCTGCTCCTCGACGAACCAACCAGCTTCCTCGATTACCGGCACCAGGTCCAGGTTCTGGATCTTCTCAATCGGCTCCACTGCGAGGTCGGCTACACGGTTGTCGCCGTGACCCACGATCTCAACGGACTCGTGGCCGATGCCGATACGGTCCTCGGTCTGGTGGACGGCCGTGTCGAGTTCTCGGGTCCGCCGGAAGAGCTCTTCGATGCTGCGATTCTGTCCCGGGTCTTCGGCAACGAATTCGTCCTGGTGGCGGGCGGAAGACACGGTTTGCCCCTGGTAATGCCGGCAAGGAACGGGTCATGAGTCGTGGCGTCGGAATCGCCCTGTTGCTCGCCGGTGCGGTGGTGGTCCTGATGACCGCGCCGCTGATCGGTCCGGTGTCCTTGCCCCTCGCCGCGATAGCGGATCCGTTCGGCTCCGATCCGAGCTCGCGGATCCTGTGGCAGGTACGCGTGCCGCGGGTTGTGGCGGCATTCCTCGGCGGTGCCGGTCTTGCGGTGGGTGGTGCGGTTTTCCAGGCCATCTTCCGAAATCCGCTGGCGACCCCATACATCCTCGGTGTGGCGGCGGGAGCGTCCTTCGGCGTTGCGATCGTGGCGCGGATCGGGATCGGTGTGGTCATCCTCGGGCTTGGCCTTCAGTCCTGGTCGGCGTTGGCTGGCGCCCTGCTTGCGGTGGCGGTGGTGTGGGTGGTCACCAAGCTGCGGCCCGATGCCGCGACCTCGACCCTCCTGCTCGCTGGGGTCTCGCTCAACTTCTTCTTCTCGAGCCTGATCCTCTTTCTCCAATACACGGCCTCGTTTGCCGACGCCTATCGGGTCCTGCGCTGGCTCATGGGCGGTCTCGGAGGCGTCGACGCCTCGTCGGTCATCCAGATGGCGCCGTTCGTCCTGGTGGGGATGCTGGTCATCTTCGGTTTCGGGCGCGAGCTCGATCTGCTCGCCACCGGATCAGAACTGGCGTCGAGCCGTGGTGTGGCCGTGGCGAGAACGCGGACCACGCTCTTCATTGCCACGTCGGTGATGGTGGGCGGAGTGGTGGCGGCGTGCGGTCCCGTCGGATTTGTCGGGATGATGTCGCCTCACATCTGCCGCTTGCTGCTCGGGTCCGGTCACCGCCTGCTGCTGCCGATGTCGGCGGTCTTCGGCGGCGCCTTCCTCGTCCTCTGCGATGTCGCGGCCAGGACCATCATCGCCCCCGCCGAGCTCCCGGTCGGGGTGATCACAGCGTTTCTGGGCGCGCCGTTCTTCCTCTGGTTGTTGCTCCGGAAATGATCCCGATCCGGTAGACGCGGAACGGGTGCCTGGCACCCCCTCCCATGGCAACGCTCCCATCGCGCTTTCAAGGCTGGTCAGTCGTTCCCCTCGCTCTCCGGAAAGTGCTCCACCACCACATCGAGGTGATCGGTGAGCTCCTTGAGCTCGCGGGTGAGTGCGCGACCGATGACGAGACGTTGGACCTGATTGGTGCCCTCGTAGATCTGGGTGATCTTGGCGTCGCGCATGTACTTCTCGATGGGGTAGTCCCTGCAGAATCCATAGCCGCCGAAGAGCTGGACCGCATCGGTGGTGACCGTCATGGCGGTATCGGTGGCGAAGACCTTGCCCATGGCCGCGATCTTGTTGACGTTCTTGGCACCGGAGTCGATGACCCGCGCCGAGTGGTAGACGAGCTGACGGGCGGCCTCGACCTGGGTCGCCATGTCGGCGAGCATGAACTGGATCGCCTGGTGGGACATCACGGTCTGGCCGAACTGGCGACGTTCCGAGGTGTAGCGCAGGGCCCACTCGAGGGCGCCCTGGGCGAGCCCGAGAGCCTGGGCGGCGACCCCGGGGCGCGCCCGGTCAAGGGTCATCATGGCGTTTTTGAACCCGACGTTCTCCTTGTGGCCGAGAAGCTGCGAGGCGGGGACGCGACAGTCGTCGAACTCGAGCTCGTTGACCGGGACCGTGCGGATGCCCATGGTGTCTTCACGCTTGCCGACGGTAAAGCCCGGGGTGTCCTTCTCGACGATGAAGGCCGAGATGCCTCGCATCCCGCGATCGGGATCGGTCAGGGCGTAGACGGTGAAGGTCGAGGCCACGCCGCCATTGGTGTTCCACTTCTTCTGGCCGTTGATGACGTAGTCGTCGCCGTCTTTGATGCCGGTGGTCCGCAGACTGCCGGCATCGGACCCGGACGCCTTTTCGGATAGGCCGAAGGCGATCAGGTGTTCACCCGCGGCGATGGGCGGCAGGTACTTCTGTTTCTGCTCCTCGGTACCGCCGAGGATGATGGGGAAGGAGCCGAGAGCGTTGACCGCGAAAGCGACGCCGACGCCGCCGCAGGCGCGGGAGAGCTGCTCGACGATGAGACAGAGATTGAGGACGCCGGCGTCCTGGCCGCCGTACTCCTTGGGGATCCAGACCCCGGTGAGGCCGTAGGACTTGAGTGCCTCGAGGATCTCCCAGCCGTACTCTCCGGTGCGGTCGAGCTCCGCTGCGACCGGACGGACGTACTTTTCCGCCACCTCACGCGCCCGCTCCTGATAGTCGAGATTTTCCTTGGTCAGCAGCTCGTTCATTGTTCCCTCCCGCGTCATAGTCCGCCATTCTCGCATATCGTTGAGGACCTGGGGACCTGAGGGTGTGGCCGGCGCCTGCGGCGCCTGAGCTTGAGGGGATGAGGGCGTGAGGGACGGCAGGGGCAGCCGCAGTGATCAGGGTCATGAGCCAGAAACCGATTTCAGCGGCAGCAATCGGCGATCTCAAGCCCTCAAGACCTCAGGCCCTCAGCACCAGGCTCCAAAGGCGCCGGCCAGATTCCCACGCCCTCACGCCCTCTCAACCCATCGCCTCCACCAACCCGAAGGTTCTCTTCCTCCCGTGGTACCACGCAACGGCGCGGTCGAAGTCCTCGGGTGAGAATTCCGGCCACGGTTGATCGGTGAAGTAGAGTTCGGCATAGGCCGCCTGCCAAAGAAGGAAGTTGGAGAGTCTCCGCTCGCTGCCCGTGCGGATGACGAGGTCGGCGGGCGGGGTGCCTCGGGCGTCGAGGGAGTCTTCGAAGATCTGCTCGTCAATGTCGTTTGGCCGGAGGGTTCCTTCGGCGACCCTTCGCGCCAGTCGGCGGGCAGCCCGGACGATCTCGTCCCGGCCGCTGTAGGACAGCGCCAAAGTGAGACGCATCCCGCCAAGACTCCGGGTCGCGTTCACGACCCGGTCGAGGAGCTCGCGGGCACGGGCCGGCAGACGGCTGATATCGCCGATGGCGGAAAGCTCGATGCGGTGCCTTCCGAGGCGTTCCTCCTGCTCGAGGAGGAACTCGGCGAGGAGCTCCATCAGACCCTTGACCTCGAAGGCAGGTCGAGCCCAGTTCTCGATGGAGAACGCATACAGGGTCAGATGTCGGAGACCGGCTTCGCGGCAGTGGGTGACGATCTTCCGCACCGCGGCCGCACCCTGGCGGTGGCCGGCCAGGCGGGTGAGGCCTCGGGCCTGGGCCCAGCGGCCGTTTCCGTCCATGATGATCGCCACATGCCGAAGGCTTTGTTTGTCCATACCTCGATAGTGAGAGCGAGTGTTGAACGGGGTACGGCCGGTTTGTGGCAATTCCGAGGCGGTGGGGGCATGCGATCTTGAGGTTTTGGGGTCTCGGAGCCGAGGATTGAAACCTGCAACCTGCGATCTGCAACCGTCGGTTGCCGGTTCGGTGCGGCACCGCGGGGGGCTGTGGTGGTATTCTCTCGAGTGAAAGACTGGAGGGTCATGGCCAAAAAACGCTACCGGGTTCTGGCTCCGAGTGCCGTCACGTCCGCCAATATTGCGGCCGGGTTCATGGCCATGGTGGCGGCGGCCGACGGGCGGTTCGAGCTCGGCGTCTACCTGCTGGTGGTGGCCATCCTCTGCGATGTGCTCGACGGCACCATCGCCCGTCTACTTGGGGCGACGAGCGACTTCGGCCAGGAGATGGACAGCTTCTCCGACGCCATCTCTTTTGGTGTGGCGCCGGCCTTTCTGGTCTACCTGGCGGTACTCAGGCCCCTCGGTTTCTGGGGTCTGATCGTCAGCCTGGTCTACGTGCTCGCCGGGGTCACCCGCCTCACCCGCTTTGTGCTCACCAGCGATGCCCACGACAAGGAGTTCCGCACCACGGGCGCTCCGATTCCCGCGGCCGCCTCCTACCTCATGGCGGCGGTGCTCATGCGCGACAGTATGTCGGTTCAGGCCGTCGCGCTCGTGGTGCTGGTGATGTCGGTGCTCATGGTGTCGAAGGTCCGTCTTCCCAATCTCAAAGGCAGGAACATCGTCACCGCGATGATGTTGGTCGGGATCGTCAACTACCTGTTGTTCATCTCCCACCCGAGCTGGCTCACCGCGGGTTGGTGGAACGTGTGGAACATCGGCATCCTGCTGGTGGCAAAGGTGCAAAGTGACCGTCTGGCGCCATCGTCTTCGCCCTGACCGCATGACCTGAGCGCGTCACCGGCCTCCCATCGCGTATCCGGTGGCGCCTATCCCAAGATCGAGCTGAATGTCTCTGCCAAGGTCGGCATTCTGAATCGATAGTTCGTTTCCTCGAGGACCTTCGGTGTCGCCCTGGTCGAAGACAGCAGCAGCGCGTCTGCCATCTCGCCGAGGGCGAGCCTGACGGCAAAGGCGGGTGCCGGAAGGATGGCCGGGATCCCGAGTTGTTTTCCGAGCGCACGGGCGAAGCCCTTGCTTGTCACCGCCTCCGGTGCGACGAGGTTGACCGGCCCTTCGATGTCGTCGTGGCCGAGGAAGTGGTCGATGGCGCCGAGAACATCGTCCATGGCGATCCACGGCCAGAACTGGCAGCCGTTGCCCATGGGGCCCCCAAGTCCGAGCTTGAACGGTGGCAGCATCTTTTTCAGAGCGGCCCCGTTGCCGAGGACCATGCCGAGGCGGAGAAGAACCACCCTGGTCGAATCCGATCGGGCCTCGAGCGCGGCGGATTCCCAAGCGTGAGAGAGGTCGGCGAGAAACCCGGAGCCCGGTCCTGACGTCTCGGTCAGATCCTCGTCACCGCGATCGCCGTAGAATCCGGTAGCCGATGCGTTGATGAGCAGTGGAGGTCGGGCGGTTGCCCCTCCGATGGCCTCGACGATGGTCCGGGTGGCGTCGAGACGACTCGATCGCAGCTCATTCTTGACCTGCGCCGTCCACCGCCCCTGACTGATGCTCCGACCGTTGAGGTTGATGACCGCATCGGCGCCGGAAAGCACCCCGGGTTGGAGCTCACCCGCGGCCGGGTCCCAACGTGTTTCGGTCTCTGGTTCGGCGGGTTCACGGCGCACCAGGGTGGTGACGTGAGCGCCCATTTGGCGCAGGTGAGCGACAAGAGCGCCGCCGACAAAACCGCTCGCACCGGAAATGACAATTCTCATGTCCCAAGATAGCGCGCGCGAGGAGCTTTCTATTCCAGCCAGTCGCGGGTGTGATCGGTGACGATCTCGGTGAGAGCCGTTACGTGCTCCCAACCGTCGTTGAGAGCGGGGATGTAGCGATATCCGCTTCCCCCGGCAGCTTCGAAGCGTCCACGACAGGTGCTCGCCACCTCTTCGAGGGTCTCGAGGCAGTCGGCCGAAAATCCGGGACAGACGACATCCACCCCGTTGACTCCCTTGCCACCCCACCGAATGAGACGATCGTCGAGGGCGGGTCGCAGCCAGGGCTCTTTGCCGAACTTGGACTGATAGGCCATGTGCCACCGGCCGGGCGTGAGCTCGAGCCGGGCGGCCAGCAAACGGGCGGTCGCGGCGCACTGCTTCGGGTAGGGATCGCCGGCGTCGGCAGTGCGGCGAGGGATCCCGTGGAATGACATGAGCAGCCGGTCAGTCGGCCCGTGCTCTTCCCAGAACGAGCGAATGCTCGACTGCAGGGCCGTCAAGTAGGCCGGATGGTCGTTGTAGTCGAGGACGGTGCGAATCTCCGGGGGCGAAGCCTTTCGACGAAGAGCCGCATGGACCGCGTCGCAGGTCGAGGCTGTGGTTGTGGTGCTGTACTGGGGATAGAGCGGAAGGACGAGGATCCGCGAGCATTCGGCGCGTGCGAGCTTCTCGATCCCGTCCGCAATCCGGGGCGAGCCGTACCGCATCGCGACCTCGACCGGGACCTCGGTGTCGTGCGAGCCCTCGAGTCGGGTGGCGAGGGCTTTCCCGATGCGCTGAGTGGTGACCACGAGCGGCGATCCTTCAGCTGTCCAGATGGTCCGGTAGAGGCCGGCCGAACGGCGCGGCCGGAATGGAAGGATGAAGAGGTTGCGGATGAGCCACCAGCGGACTCGTGGGAGGTCGACCACCCGTGGGTCGGCGAGGAACTCCCGCAGGTAGGACCGCACGGCTCGGCTGGTCGGTGCAGTCGGAGATCCCAGGTTGGTCAGAAGGACGCCGAAGGGCGGCGACGGGCTCTGATCGCCATTGGGAACGGTCGGCATCGCTCCCCGCTGTGACTCTCAGCGACTCACTGTGCGGTGGGGTCGTCCGCGAAGTCGTTGGGATCGAAGGCGTCCATGTCCGGGACCTTGGCCATGATCTCCTTAATCATTTTCTGGTGCTGGACCTCCTCGTCGCGGAGACGCTCGAAGAGCTCCTTGACGGAGGTGTCGGCAACCGAGGGGAGCGCATCGTGGTAGAACTCGTAGGCCTTGATCTCGGCGTTGAGGGCCACCTCAAGGGCGTCCTGGATCGACATGAAGGCGCGGGCGCCGTCGTAGTCGGGGGCCTCGATGTCGTAGAGCATCGAGGCGTCCGCGGTGGTCGGTTCGCTGCCGAAGAGCTCGGAGCGTTGGGCGGCGAGGACCTCGGCGTGTTTCACCTCGTTGTCGGACATGAATCGGAAGAACTTGGCGACCTCGGGGGTGCGGTGGGCATCGAGTTGCTCGGCGAACTCGTCGTACCTTTCCTTGGCCTCCTCCTCGATGGCGATGGCGAGGTCGAGGGTGTCGCGAAGACTGATGGTCGAGAAGTCGATGTCGTGGCTCATCCTGCCTCCAGCACGTCGCCGAGTGTCGTTCTGGCGACGGTCGTCGGGGGGAACTGTGAACCCGCCGCCTGCGCTTGTCAAGCACAGTTTCGCCAGCGGATGCGCTCCCAAATCGCTCCGGCGGTCCAGCCGAGCGCCATGAAGAGAATCACCGCGCCCGTGTGCCACACGAGGACATGGGAGAGATTCGACATGGGGCACAGGAGGTGGATGACGGCATCAGATCCCACGGTGGCACCCGCGCCCCCGAGAAGACCGGCGGTAGGTGCTCGCAGTGGAAGAGCGCGAAACACCAGCCACAGGGTCACGACAAAGGTTGGAAGGGCCATGACGATTTCGTGCTTGAAGCAGCCGATCCCGGGGGCGATCCCGCTTCCGGGCATGGCGACGGGGGAGTAGATCGATGTCGCGACACCGACGAGGATTTGCACTGCGAGGGCGGTCGCGGCCGCCATCCGGATGGCTCCACCGGGGATGCCTTCGCCGGGGATCGCCTCGCGCAACGCCAGGCCGATGAGCAGGACGCCAAGCACGAGCTGCAGGACCGAGCAGCCCCAACTCAGCCACAAGGGGAGCTGATCGATGTCCGTCCGGAGGCTGGCTTTGGCAAGCACGAAGGCGAGCACCACCGCCAGGATGGCCACCGCCAGGATGGTGCGCATCCAGGCCGGGTGGAGCGGGTGGACCGGTTGAATATTGCTCTCGATCGCCTCGCGCAGGTCGTTGGGGATCGAATTGAGGCTCATCTCACGCCCCCCCCTCGACCAGCTGTTCTCGGATTTTCTTCAATGCGCGGTGGGCACGGACCTTGGCGGTTCCCGATGTGATCCCGACGATCTGCCCGACCTCCTCGAAGCTCATGCCCAGCAGGTGGTGGAGGATGAGCACCTCCTTCGATGCTCGCGGTAGGGTGCCGAGCAGTCGCTGCACCGTTGCACGGTCGGCGAGCTGGTCCATTTCCGGCGGCACCGGAACCTCCGGAAGATCTTCGTCGGGCAAGAACTCCTTGCGGCGCCGCATGGAGCGGAGGTGCATCAGAGCGACGTGACGGGCGATGGCGTAGATCCACGGCCGAACCGGCCGCGGCGGGGTGTAGGTCCGCCGCGCGCGGTGGAGTTGGAGGAAAGCCTCCTGAAGCAGGTCCTCCGCCATGGTCTGGTTGCGGACAAAGCTCCATAGGTAACGAATGAGTGGACGTTTCAGGGCCTCGTAGAGTCCCGTGAACGCATCCATGTCCCCCTTCTGGTAGGCGATCATCAGCTCGGTCAGCTTCTGCTCTTCGGCGAGACGATCGACTGCCATCAGTGGGTATGCCCTTCGAGGTTGTGACGTTACGTGACGGGGCATTATACCGTGGGCACCGGGCCGGGTTCCGGGGTCGAGACCTCGATCTCGACACCAAGGGTGGATTCCGGACCCCGGAATCGAGGACAATGCAGCCATGAGAAACCTGTTGCATCGAATAAACGCAGTCTCGGCTGTGCCACGGGCGGAGCGTCGCACCACCGTCTTCTGGTCTCCCGTCGATGGGCTTCGGCCGTGAAGAAGGGCGAGAATATCCTGATCCTCGGGCTGGGTGGCGTCGGTTTCTACCTGGCGAAGAGGCTGAGCCACGAGGGCCACGCCATCACCATCATCGAACAGGGCTCTAAGGCCATCGGCCGCGCCGACGGCGAGATCGACGCTCGGCTCATCCGCGGTGACGCCCTGAGCTTTTCCAGTTGGACCGAGGCAGATGCCGAGACCATGGACTACCTTATCGCGGTCACCGACGAGGACTCGGTCAACATCCTGGCCACGCTCATCGCGGATCGCTGCGGGATCCCGCGCAAGATCGCCCGGGTGCGGTCCCTCGCTTTGTGGGAGAAGAACGCGTTGCTCTCTGCCAGTGACCTCAAGATCGACCTGATGATCCGACCCGAGGAGCTCACAGCCCTCGAGATCGCCCGCTTGCTCAAAATTCGCGCCGGTAACGTTGTCATCGACATCGCCGGGGGTCAGATGCAGGTCGTGGCGACCCGTGTCGACGAAGGTTCCCCCCTCGCCGGGATCAAACTGACCGAGCTTTCAAAAAGGTATGACGACTTCTATTTTCGAGTGGTCTCCATCGCCCGCGGCACCAACACCATCATCCCGAGCGGCGACGAGGAGCTGCGGCCGGGCGACAACGCGTTCATCCTGGCCAGAACCGAGGATCTGCCGCAGTTGATGGAGTTCGCCATGGTCTCGGATGATCGCCGCCACCGCGTCATGATCATCGGCGGGGGGATGGTCGGCAGCCGGGTCTCCGAGCTTCTCGAGGACACCTTCGCGGTGCGCCTCATCGAACGCGATGAAAGGCGTGCCGAAGAGCTGTCGCACAACCTCAAGAGGACCGAACTCCTGCATGGTGACGCCTCGGACGGAGGCACCATGCTCCAGGCCGGGCTACTGGACATGGACACCATCATCGCCTCCACCGCGAACAACGAAACCAACATCATGTCGTGCCTGTTGGCAAAGAACGTGATCCGGGACCGGGAGGGCGAGGATCGGGCTAGACACACCAGGACCATCGCCCTGGTCGGGCGCGAAGAGTATCTGGTTCTGGCATCAACCATGGGGGCCGACGTGGTTCTCAGCAAGAAGGTCCTGGCCGCCAACGAAATCCTCAAGTACATCCGCCGCGGTCAACTGCTCTCGGTGGCCCATCTCCACGGCTTCGAAGCCGAGGTGGTCGAGGCGGTTGTCGGTCGCAATGCTCCGATCACGAGGGTGGCCCTTTCCAACACCGCCGGTCTCAAGGGCCGGATCATCATCGGCGGTTTTCACCGCGATGACGAGTGGCAGACCGCGGTGGGCGCCACTCACCTCGAGCCCGGCGACAGGGTGATCGCGGTGTGCTTGTCCGACCACCTTCGCGAGCTCCAGAAGATGATTCTCGGGTGATCCGACGATGAATTTTCGCGCCATCGCCTATGTCATGGGGACGCTGCTGCTCGTCACGGGTGGTGCGCTGCTGGTGCCTGCCCTCGTCGCCCTGATCTACGGCGAAGGAGATCTCGTCGCGTTGCTCATCTCCGCTGTGATCGCCGGGGTGATCGGCCTTCCGCTTCGGCTCAGATTCGTACGCGGGACCGTCCTTGAGACCAGGGACGCCATTGTCATCGCCGCCTTTGGATGGATCATCATCTCGGCGGTCTCGGCACTGCCCTTCATGATCCACGGCGCCATCCCCTCGTTCACCGACGCCTTCTTCGAGATGATGTCGGGGTTCACGACCACGGGAGCCACTATTCTCACGGACATCGAGAGCGTTCCCCACGGGCTGCTTTTCTGGCGCAGCGAAACACACCTGCTCGGTGGCATGGGCTTTCTCACGCTGACCATCATCTTCCTGCCCCACGGGATGGGTGGTCTGCGGATCTTCCGCGCCGAGTCGAGCCCGGGTCAGGTGATCACCAAGGAGAGGTTCACGGCGCGCAACCGAGACGCGATCCTTTATCTGTGGGTGATCTACCTGGCGCTCAACGCGTTCCAGATCGTGCTCATGTTTCTCGGAGGGATGTCGCTCTTCGACTCGTGTTGCCACGCCTTCGGCACCGTCTCGACCTCGGGTTACTCCCCCTACAACTCCAGTATCGGCCACTACAACTCCGCCTACTTCGACTGGGTCATCATCGTCTTCATGTTTCTCGGCGGCGTCACCTTCATGCTCTACTACCACGCCTTCCGCGGCGACTGGAAGACGCTCAGGGTCAACACCGAGCTCCGCTGGTACCTCGGTTTCATGGCCGTGCTCTGCGGCAGCGTCACCTGGATCCTGTGGCGGGACGGCACCTACGATTTCCCGGACGCGCTGCGGTACGGCGCCTTCCAGGTGACCTCGCTGCTCACCACCACCGGGTTCACGACCGCCGACTACGAGCTGTGGCCCCAGGCCGTACAGATGATCCTCGTGGTGGTCTGCTTCATCGGCGCCTGCGCCGGTTCGACCACCAGCGGGATCAAGGTCGTCCACTATGTGCTGATCTGGAAGTTCATGGTCGGTGCGATCAAGAAGATCTTCTTTCAACCGCTGTCGGTGCTCTCGGTCCGCATCAACGGCCACCCGGTTGAAAAGGGGGTGGTCTACCTTGCCGTGTGTTACTTCATCGTCAATGTCTTCATGGTGCTCATCGGCGGCTGCGTCATGGTGCTCATCGACGACATAGACGCCATTACCGGGATGAGCTCGGTGATCTCCGCGCTGATGAACATCGGTCCGGGTTTCGGGGCGGTCGGGCCGTCGGAGAACTTCGCTTTCATTTCAGACGCGGGCAAGTGGTTCCTGGCCTGGCTCATGCTCGTCGGTCGGTTGGAGATGTTCTCGGCTCTCGTGATCTTCTACCCCTCGTTCTGGCGGCGGTGAGCGACCCACGACCTCATGACCCCACGACCTCACGACCTCATGCCTGATGCCGACTCTCTCATGGCGTGGTTCCGGGCGAACGCCCGTGTGCTTCCTTGGAGAAAAATGCCGCGCGACCCCTACCACTCGTTGGTCTCGGAGCTGATGGCGCAGCAGACCCAACTCGACCGCGTCGTGCCGCGATTCGAGGCGTTCGTGCGCCGGTTTCCGGATTTCCGCGCGCTCGCCGCGGCGTCGCGGGAAGACGTGCTCGAGGCGTGGTCGGGGCTCGGCTACTACCGGCGGGCGCGTCTGCTCCATCGGTTGGCGCTCGAGGTTGCGGCCGGCGGCGGCGAGCTGCCGTCCTCGGCTGCCGAGCTCGAGCGGCTGCCCGGCATCGGGCCCTACACTGCGGCGGCGGTGGCGTCCATGGTCTTCGGCGAGGCGGTCCCTTTGATGGACGGCAACATCGCTCGGGTCGGTGCGAGGGTCCTGGCCTCGGCGGATGACCCGCGCGGGAAAGAGGGTCGAGCAGCCGTCCTCGAGTGGGTGCGAGGATTGATGAACGGCGCCCCGCCCGGTGATGTCAACGAGGCGTTGATGGAGCTCGGGGCGACGGTGTGTACCCCCAACCGGCCGGATTGTGTCCGCTGCCCCCTGACCGAGGGGTGTCGCGCCCGGTGTGAGGGCGATCCGACAGCCTACCCGCCGCCGAGGCAGACCCGGGCCGTCGTCGACCTGCGTTGGCTGGTCGTGGTGGTCGAAGATCCCAAGCGGCGCTGGTTGCTGCGACAGGTGGCCGAGGGTCCGATCCTCCGCGGTCTCTGGCTGCCGCCGTTCGCCGAAATCGACAGCGGCCGTCCTCTCGAACAGCAGGCCCTCGGACTTCTCCCCTTCGACGTGACCCAGTCGATCGGAATTTCGAAGCCGATCAGGCACTCCATCACCCACCGGAGGATCGAGGCCATACCGGCACGAGCGGTCATCGATCATCCGGTGAGGGTGGCCAAAGGGTGGTCGTGGGCCGATCCGGCAAACCCGAGGCTCCCGACATCCTCGCTCCTCGGCAAGCTGCTCGGGTCGGTTTCAACCTCATCTTCCGTTTGATTTCCGGCAGCCGCGAAGCGGTCGAGCGGAAATGAATGACGGTTCAGTTCTCCTGGTATACTGCGACGGTGCTGGGAACATCTCGAGTTTAACTTTTTTCTTGATCCTTCGGGGTCGTGAGGAGCAGCCATGGATCACGCCACCGCTTCATCATTATTGGGAATCTCCGGCGTTGTCTGGTTCTGGTTGCTCACCATCGTCGGTGTCGGCGGGGTGGTGTTCTCGCTGAGCCGTCGGTTCAGTCTGCTTCAATTGGGTAGAGCGGAGAATAGACTCGACCGGCTCGGTGAACGGTTCAAACATGTTCTGATTTATGCCTTCGGCCAGAAGAAGATGTTCGATGATCTTTTTGCCGGAATCTACCACCTGTTCATCTTCTACGGATTCCTGGTGGTCAGCATCCGAACCGTGACCATGGTGATCGAGGGCCTCTTTGCGGGTTGGGAGCTGCCGTTGCTCCACACCGGGCTCGGCCACGCCTACCTCTTCTCCAAGGACATCTTCGAAGCGCTCGTGCTCCTCGGACTCGTCTTCGCGGCGTGGCGGCGCGGAATCCAGCGCAAGGACAGGATCATCCAGTCGAGGGGCGCCTGGATCGTCATCGGCCTAATTGCCATCCTGATGTTCACCGACCTGGCATCGGAAGGGGCGAGGATCGCGGCCGGCGCCCTCGATGGCGGCTATCTGCCGGTGTCGGCGCTCTTCGGCTCGCTCTTCGCCGGTTTCTCCGAGGGCACCCTCCAGGCCGTCTACAGCTGGACGTGGTGGATCCACCTCATCACTCTCTACGTCTTCGCCAACGAGCTTCCGTACTCCAAGCACTTTCACGTCTACACCTCGATCTTCAACGTCTTCTTCGCCGACCTCGACGCCCCCGGCAAGCTGCCGACCATGGATCTCGAGGATGTCGATGAGAACACCCGATTCGGGATCGCCGCCATCACCGACTTCACCTGGAAGCAGATGCTCGACATGTACACCTGCACCGAGTGCGGGAGATGCCGCGAGTTCTGCCCGACCACCCTGACGGGAAAACCGTTGCAGCCGGTCTTGTACCTCAAGTCCGTCCGCGATCAGCTCTACAGCGAGCAGAAGGATTTGCTCGTCAGCCCCGGAGAAGAGGTCAAGGGGTCGGAGCTCGAGTTGGTTCCGATGGTGGTCGACCCTGAGGTGATCTGGGCGTGCACCACCTGTCGGTGGTGTGAACGCGCGTGTCCGCTGGACATCAGCTATGTCGACAAGCTGGTCGAGATGCGCCAGAACCTGGTGCTCGAGAAGGCCGAGTTCCCGGAGGAAGCCCAGCCGGCGTTCCGAGGGTACGAGGTGAACGGAAACCCGTGGCAGCTCCCGGCCGAGGAACGCGCCGCATGGGCCGACGGCCTCGACATCCCACTCGCGTCCGAAGCGGGGGGTGATTTCGATTACCTCTTCTTTGTCGGTTCTCCGGGCAGCTATGACGACCACGGCAAGAAGGTCTCGAGGGCGCTTGCATCGATCCTCAAAGCGGCCGGTGTGAAGATCGCCATCCTCGGCTCGGAGGAGGCATCCACCGGCGATGCCGCCCGTCGACTGGGCAACGAGTACCTCTTCCAGATGCTCGCCATGCAGAACGTCGAAACCATGAACACCTACGGCGTCAAGAAAATCGTGACCAACTGTCCGCACGTTTACAACACGTTGGCCCACGAGTATCCGGATTTCGACGGCAACTACGAGGTCGTCCACGGAACCCAGTTGGTGGCCGAGTTGGTTCAACTGGGCCGACTCACGCTGTCACAGACCGTCGAGCTCGATCTCGCGTATCACGATCCCTGCTATCTCGGCCGGACCAACGGCGAGTACGATGCACCCAGGTTCCTGCTCGGCAGTGTTCCCGGCCTGACGGTGCGCGAGGCGGAGCTCAGCCGCGATCGCTCCATGTGCTGCGGCGCCGGCGGTGGCCGGATGTGGCTCGAGGAAGACCTCGGTGAGAGGATCAACCAGATGCGATTCGACCAGTTGCGGGCCACGGGCACCGCGGAGGTGGCCGTCGCCTGCCCCTATTGCTACTCCATGCTCTCGGATGCCCAGCAAGAGGAGGGGCTGGAGGGTGCTCGGACCTTCGATGTGATTGAGTTGGTGGCTGAGGCGCTCGACGTGTAGTCTGTTTTCAGGCCTCTGGGCCGCCCGATCGGATCGCGGTTTTGAAGAGCGGGCCCGAGCCTCGGCCGCGACAGAGAACGCTATTCGTTGCACCGAAGGACCAAAGGGACTATATTGAAGATGTCTTCGATTAGTTCAAGTGGACCGAAAGCGGGTGAACGGCAGGCGTGTCCGGATTCGAAATGGCGTACCGTGAGTCGTTGATTCTCCGTGTTCTTGTTAGGCGACGAGTCGTCGCATGATTGAAATCTGAACAGCCCTCGGGTTGCGCCGGGGTCTGTGTATTCTTGACCTTGCCTACGGGTTGGAGCGGGTGGTGACTGGGGGTGGGATGTGGCCAGAAATTTCAACAAGCGAAACCTGACAACCGGGGATATCGCCAAGCTGTGCGGTGTCAACTTCCGGACGGTCATTCGGTGGATCCAACGCGGACATCTGAAAGCGTTTCAGCTGCCTGGGCGAGGTGACAACCGGGTCCAGGTCGCGGACTTCATCAGCTTCCTCAAAGAGAACAACATGCCGATCCCGGAGGAGCTCATCCCCGATGTCCAGCGGGTTCTCATCGTCGAGGGCGAAGAGAAGGTCTCAGCGGCCATGGAGAAGGCGTTCCGAGGAGTCGGTTTCGACACTCAGGTCGCCACCGACGGTTTCCAGGCGGGCACCCTTGCCGGATCGTTCGATCCGGGGGTGATGATCGTCGATGTGGGGATGAAGGGCGTGGATGGGCCTCAGGCCATCAAGGTGATTCGGAGCGACGCCCGCCTCGGCCTCGCCAGGGTCATCGCCCTGACGCCGCCGACAACGAGCAGGAAGAAGCGGGACGAGCTGCTGGCGGCCGGGGCCGATGAGATCTTCGATCGGACCGTGAAGGCGACCGAGTTGGCCAAGAGTGTGGCCGGGAAAACCGGCTTCGCGTAGCCGCTAGGGTGCGAGCGACAAATCGACCCGGTTCTCCGGACCCTCCCAAACGCTGACCATGAGCAACTCGCCGCCGAGGGCGGCGAGTCGTGGGGCGAGAACTTCGGCGAGCACCTCCGCCACCCGTTCCGCTGAGGGGGTCGGCCGGCCGATCTCGGGGTGGAGGTTGAGATCGCTGCCCCGCAGCGGTTTCGTTACCTCGTTGAGCACCCTGCGCACGTCGTGAAAGTCGAGGGCGAAACCCTCGGCGTTGAGGCTCTCGGATCCGACCCGGATCGCCACCTCCCAGAGGTGGCGATGTGATTCCTCGGGCGATCCCCGGTAGCTGGTCAGGGCGTGGCGGGCGCTGAACGTCGTCCGCGAGTGGATGATCCAGCGACGCATCTCAGCCCGCTGCCTGATTCGCCCGCTGGGTTCCGGGCGCCCGCAGCACGAGGAGCTCCCGTCGAATTCGGGACCGCTCGATCTCCGAATCGCTGAGGCCGATGCCGCGAAGTACCTGCTTGACGCTGGCGGTCGGGCCGGCCGCCTGCCGGACATTGAGGTCGATGGTCAGGCTTCCGTCCGAGAGGACCGTCCATCTGAGGATGGCGTCGGAGACCGCCGCGTCGAGCCCGGGCGCCTCTTCGGGCCACTCGTCATTGGCAGGTGGGGCGATGCGGTACCTCGAGGCGGAGACCATCTTGCCCAGCGACGGCGCTCCCTGAAACAACGGTTTGACATCGATGATCTCGATCCCGTGCGGCAGGAGCCGGTTGACCGCGGTGATGTGCTGTTGCCGAACCTGGGACGTGCAGTCCACATCGAAGAGTTCTGCCTCACCCTCGTGACCGACACCGAGTGCCGGTCCCATGGAGAGGCGGATGTGTGGGTTGAAGCCCTCGGTGTAGCGGACCGGAACCCGCCCCGCCCTCAGGGCCCTTTCGAGCGCGTCCATGACCTGGCGATGCGACAGATAACGGGCGTCTCCCATCTTGGTGAAGCTGAAACGATAACGGCGGTGGACCGGTGCCTGGGGCTCGAATCTCGCCGCCGGTGGCACCCGTGGCTCCGGGCGCAGCTTGTAGGCCGCAGCTTTGGGCTGGTGGGCCTCGGGCAGGGCCTCACCGAGCAGGGGGAGGCTGCATGCCGCGAGTTGGGTGTCCTCGCCGTCGCCCGGGATGCCGCATCGGAAGCAGCGACCCCACTTGCAATCCTCCGTGTCGGCTTCGCGGACGGCGCGCCGCCACTCGGCCTTGAGGTATCCCTTGCGGACCCCGGCGTCGATGAAATCCCAGGGAAGCTGGTCGGCGGGCTCGCGTGCACCGAGCTCTCGCTCCATGTCGATGTGGGTGTCGGCCACCGCCTGACGCCAGGCATCGAGGTTGAGGAAATCGTTCCAGCCGTCGAAGATCGCTCCGAGATCGTGTGCGCGCTCGATGGTTCGGCTGAGCTCGCGACCGCCTCGCGACAGCAGCGCCTCGAGGACCGCCTCGTCGGGGTTCGACCAGGTCAGGCGAGTGCCCTTGATGCGGCGGAATCGGCTCCGGAGCCAACCGATCCGGCGGTGCTGTTCATCGGCGTCGATAAAGGGCTGCCACTGGAAGGGGGTCCATGCCTTGGGGATGAAGCAACCGACGGAGACTTTGATCTGGACCTTCCGACCACGGATCCGGCGTCCCGTCTCCGCCAGATCTTCGGCGAGGATGGCAAGTTCCTCGAGATCGTCGTCGGTTTCGGTGGGCAGGCCGATCATCGCGTAGACCTTGATCGCGTTCCATCCCTTGGCAAAGGCGGCCTCGGCGGCCTTGATCATGTCCGCGTTGGTGAAGGTCTTGTTGATGACCCGCCGAAGCCTGTCGGAACCGGTTTCCGGAGCAAAGGTGAAACCCGATTTCCGGACCCGCGAGACCGCCTCGGCGAGCCCTACCGAGAAGGCGTCCGCGCGCAGACTGGGCAGGTTCACCGAAACCCGCCGCTCCTGGAGTGCATCGGCAAGGTGGTAGACGAGGGGCTCCACCTGCGAGTAGTCGGCGGTGGAGAGGCTGAGCAGACCGACCTCCTCGAAGCCGGTCTCGTCGATCTGCTTCTCGACCCGTTCGACCACCTTGGCCGGGTCGTGCTCGCGAACGGGACGGTACCAGTAGCCCGCCTGACAGAAGCGACACCCCTGGGTGCAGCCCCGCATGATCTCGAGACCCAACCGGTCCTGGATCACTCCCGCAAAGGGAACGATGGGCACGTCGGGTTGGTCGGCGAGATCGAGGCGGTCGACCCACACTCTCTTGACCGGGAACGGCACACCCTCGGGCTCGACCCACGACCCCGGCCGGTCGGAGGTGGCCGGAACCCAGGTGTAGAAACGCGGGACGTAGACCCCCTCGATCGACGCTAGACGGTGCAGCAGACGGGTGCGGTCCTCGCCGGCCGCCCGGCCATCGCGGATGGCGTTGAGCATGGTGTCGAGGGCGGCTTCGGCGTCGCCGATGAGGATGGCGTCGAAGAAGTCAGCAACGGGCTCGGCGTTGGCGGTGCAGGGACCGCCGCCGATGATCAGCGGTTCGGATTCGCTGCGCTCGTCAGCGCGGCGTGTGATCCCGGCGAGATCGAGGATGTAGGGGACGTTGATGTAGTTGAGCTCGGACTGGAGCGAGATCCCGACGACGTCGAAATCGCCAACCGAATGGTAGGACTCGAGGGTGTAGAGCGGGATTTCGGCGGCGCGGAGCGCCCGGGCCATGTCGGGCATGGGCGCGAAGGTCCGCTCGGCAAGGGCGTCGTCGCGGCGATTGACGAGGTGGTAGAGGATCCGGGTGCCCTGGTGGGACATGCCGATCTCGTAGGCGTCCGGGAAGGCCAGCGCTACCCGAAGCACGGTGCTGTCCCACGGCTTGCGGGTCAGGTTGCGCTCGAGGCCGAGATAGCGTGACGGGCTCTGGACGGTGGGCAGGATCTCGTCCAGGCGCGTGCGAAGGGTCTGTGGGTCGATGGAAATCAAGAGCACTCCTCGTATGTGGCGGCTCAATATATACCAGGTCTCAACAGACGTGGGGATTCGGTTCGTCTCTGTGACTGGTTGTCCGATCCGGCTCCTGTACCCGTACCCGGCCCTTTCCCGATTCTTCTAACAGATACGGAAATACGTGCCTGGCACCGAGCCCACCGAGCCCATCTGGCACCGAGCCCATCGCGATTCCGGAGGCTTCTATTCCCCTTCGATTCCGAACGCCTCGAGGATTTCCTTCGCCGCGGCGGTGGCGGTTGTCCTGCCCTCAACGACATCGCGCTCGAGGTTTTCGATCGCGCCGACGACCTCCGGGTGATTTCGCACCGCGGCTCTCAGACCCTCGTCAACCAACGACCACATCCAGTGGAGGGCCTGCCCGCGACGGGTTTTCTCGAGATGACCGTTCCCCTTCATCAACCTGTGGTGTTCGACGATGATCGCGTGGATCTCGTCGAGGCCGACGCCGGTGACCGCGCTCGAGATAACCACCTTGGGCGCCCACTGATCCTCGGTTGCCGGCCGGAGGATGTGGAGGGCGCTCTCGAACTCCGCCCGCGCCCGCTCGGCTGCGGGGAGATTGTCGCCGTCGGCCTTGTTGATGGCAATGAGATCGGCGAGTTCGAGGATGCCGCGTTTGATCCCCTGGAGCTCGTCACCCGCGCCGGCGAGCTTGAGGACCAGAAAGAAGTCGACCATGTCGGCAACGTTTGTCTCCGACTGGCCGACCCCGACGGTCTCCACAAGCACCATGTCGTAGCCTGCCGCCTCGCAGACGAGGATCGACTCGCGGGTCTTGCGCGCCACTCCGCCGAGGGAGCCGCTCGAGGGTGAGGGACGAATAAAGGCGTCATCGCTCCGGGACAACCCTTCCATGCGAGTCTTGTCGCCGAGGATCGAACCCTTTGACAACGCTGACGATGGATCGACTGCGAGCACTGCGACCCGATGGCCACCGTTGATCAGGCGCAGACCGAATGCCTCGATGAATGTGCTCTTGCCGACACCGGGAACACCCGTGATGCCGATCCTGTGGGCGCCGCCGGCATTGGGGAGAATCAAGGCCAGGAGTTTCTGGGCCTCGAGTCGGTGATCACGGCGGTTTGACTCGATCAGGGTCAACGCCCTCCCGAGCAACGCCCGGTCGCGGGAGAGAACTCCGGCCGCCAAAGAATCGGGAGTGTCGGTGGACCGCATACCCATCAAGCCTACGCGGGATGAGCTGGAATTCAACCGCCTGTGATGGAAACACTCCTCATTTTCAATTTTCGGCTGGACGGCCGAAGGCCGAACAGTTGATAGTTGAATTGAGACTTGGTGTAGACTTCGCGCTATGAAGCTTGCCTACTTCGGGACTCCGGATTTTGCCGTGCCGGCCCTCAATGCGCTGGCCGAGAGCCGCCACGAGGTCGTTCTCGTGGTCTCCAAACCCGACCGACCAGTGGGCCGCCACAAGGTCATGACCTCGCCACCGGTGATCGAGGTGGCTCATCGCCTCGAACTCCCGATCGCTCAGCCCAAGGGGATGAAGGGCGGCACGTTCAAAGACGTGCTCGTGGACTGCGGGGCGGAGATTGCGGTGGTTGTGGCCTACGGCAAGCTGATCCCCGGTGACCTCCTGTCCGTTCCTCCGCATGGTTTCGTCAATCTCCACCCGAGCCTCCTGCCGCGGCATCGCGGGCCCTCGCCGATCCAGTGGGCCCTCGTGTGTGGCGATCGCACCACCGGAGTCACCACCATTCAGCTCGACGAGGGGATGGACACCGGGCCGATTCTGCTTCAGGAACGATTGGCCATCAAATCCACGGAAACCGCGGAAACGCTCTCGCCTCGTCTGGCCGAGCTCGGCGCAAAGCTCATGGTCGCCACCCTCGATGCCCTCGAGGAGGGAACCGTGAAGCCCAGGCGGCAACCCGAAGACGGGTCCAACGTGACCCCCATGCTGCGGCGCAACTTTGCCAAGGTCGACTGGACCATGCCTTCTCGCCAGCTCGTCAACCGCCTTCGGGGATTCACACCCTGGCCGGGTCTCTACACCAAGTTTCGCGGTGGCCGGCTCAAGATCTTCGGGCTCGAAGAGGTCCGTCCCGCGCCCTCGGGAAAAGAGGATGTCGGGACCGTGCTCGAGGTCGGTCCGCCGGGCATCCTGGTCCGTTGCGGCCGCGGTTCGGCGGCGCTGATCACCGAGATGCAGCGTGAAGGCCGCCGCCGGCTTCCCGCCGACGCCTTCCTGATCGGTGAGCGGGTGAGCCGTGGCGAAGTCTTCGGGTGACCGTCTTCGCGCTGCGCGTCTCCTGATCAGGATCGACGACGGCGCCTTTGCCTCCCGTCTGCTCGAGCGAGACGCGTCACCCGGGGTCAGGGTGCGGGTTCTGGGAGTTCTTCGTTGGCAGCGGGCGCTTGATCACGCTCTCGCGCCCTTTCTGAAACGACCACCGACTCGGTTGGACTCGGAGGTCCGAACCGCGCTTCGGATGGGGTGTTTCGAGGTGCGGCATCTTGGCGTTCCCGGGCCGGTGGCCACCGATGAGATGATCCGCCTGACCCGACGATTGGGCAAGTCCTCGGCAACCGGAATGGTCAACGCGGTCCTGCGTCGGGTGGTCGCGACTGAACCGGCGGTCTCCCCCCCCGACCTCAGGTGGTCGCACCCGGAGTGGGTGTGGCGTCGGTGGGAGGAGCGCTTCGGCGCCGAACCGGCGGAGGCGGCCATGGCGGCGGCGCAGGAGCCCGCAACGCCGTGGGTCTGGTTCGTTGATGATCGGTCGAAGGCAGATGCCGAGGACGCCGGAGCCGTGCTCCAACCGCACGTTTGGTGTCCCGATGCGTGGACTGCTATCGAGGGGCGGCCGGAGCTGATGGCTCGGATCCGGCGAGGGGTCGCGGTTGTGCAGGATCCGAGCTCGCAGATGGTGGCGCGGATCGCGGTGAGCTTGGCGGATGGAACCGGACGTGCAGCTGATCTCTGTGCGGCGCCTGGCGGGAAGACCGCGCTGATGAATGAGATCGGTCGATGGGATTTTCTGGTTGCCGGCGACAGAAGTCCCTTCAAGGCCGGTCGTCTCGGCCGGAGGTTGAATGAGATGCCGGTGATGGTCGCGGATGCGGGCCACCCGGCGTTGGCTGCCGGTGCCTGGGATCTCGTGCTCCTCGATGCACCGTGCAGCGGAACGGGGACCTTCCGGCGCCACCCGGAACTCAAATGGCGCCTCAGACCGGAATCCGTCGTCGAAGCGGTTGGTCAGCAGCGACCCATGATCGCCGCGGCGTTGGATCTTCTCGCGCCGGGCGGAGTCCTCGTCTACGCCACCTGCTCCATCGAGCCCGAGGAGAACGAAGCACACTTCGAGAGCCTGACCGACGGATCTGAACGCGTCGCAATGGACGATCACCTTCCGGTTGCCATGCCGTGGATCGAGACCGCTGCGGGTGGCGTGAGGATTCTGCCGCATGAGCATGGCGATGGTTTCACTGTGCACGCCGTTCGGAGGCGTGATTGAATCCGGGTCCTTCGACTCCGGCCCTCTGGGATGTCGGACGTCCCAACGTCGCGCAATCAGCGTGGTCATTTGGTGGTCGCGGGAAGGGTATTGACCACGCTGATTGCGCGAGCGGCGGCCTCGTTCTGGGCCGGAGCACACTTCTCTCAGGGCCTTCCCGAGAGTGCCCCTCAATTTTTTGTTCGGTGGCGGTCCGCGCCGCCGAGAAATCGATGGGCGAACGATAGAATGAACGGCCCGTTGGCCGCGCAGTTCTCATTGTCCTGGGGCGGTCACGGTGCTGTTCCGCATCCGGTTCGTGGGGTATCAGACTTCCTGGTGACACCCCTCCGACGAGGAGGTTTCTGAAGGGCAGGCTGGAAGCCCGCCCCCACAATTCATCGCAAACTAGGGTTTTGGGTGGAGGAGGCGCCATGTGATGGCTCGGACTTCGTCGAAGAGTTGGATCGCCTTGGCGGCTTGAGTTCTTTCGAGAGAACCAACTCCGGTGAGGAGACGAAGGTGGGTGTCGACTTCTTTCGCTGAGCCATAGGCGATGCGCCAGTGGTGCAGTCGATCTCTACCGGTCCTGCCGTGGCCTTCCGAAAGATTCGCGGGCACCGAGCTTGCGGATCGAATGACCTGATCTGCGAGACTCTTCAGTGGAGCGGGTACGCGCATCACGAGCGAGATTGCTATGCCTGCCGCTGACCCTGCCGCTGACCCTGCCGCTGCCCTACTCCGCCAGTTCGCCTTCGATTGACTCCCACTCCTCCATGTGCTTCTCGATCTCGGTCTGAAGATCGGTCCGCTCCTGCTGCATGGCGCGGATCTTCGATGCCTCGGTGTCGTCGAAGAAACCATCCTGACAGAACGCGGCGTCGATGGCTTCGACCCTCGCCTCGGCCTTTTCGACCGCAGCGGTGACGACTTCGAGCCGGAGGCCGAGATCTTTCCTCCGTTTGGCCTCTCTCCTGGCATCCTTGTCGGGAGGTTGGGGATCGCGGGCCGCGACGCCCTTCCTTCGCTGACGCTTGGCCCGCAGCGTCGCGGCCTCGGCATCGAGGTGGTCGTCGCCGCAGTTCGCGAGATACTCATCGTAGGTCCCGGGGTAGTCGTTGAGGCGGTTGTCCGTGATCTCGAGGATGCGGCTGGCAAGCTGAGACACGAACCAGCGATCGTGAGCGACGAAGATCAGGGTGCCGTCGTATGCCTTGAGCGCATCGACCAGAGCCTCGATGGCCTCGAGGTCGAGATGGTTTGTGGGCTCGTCGAGGACCAGCACGTTGGGGTGGTCGACGGCGAGTCGGGCGAAGATCAGCCGTGCGGCTTCACCGCCTGAGAGGCTCGCGACCTTCTTTTCGACCTCGTCGCCCGAGAAGAGGACCTTGGCGAGCTGAGCCCTTACCCAGCCGATGGTCTGACCCGGACAGGCCGCGCCGAGCCAGCTCTCGACCGTGCCGTCGGAACCCGCCAGGAGCTCGCGGTGGTCCTGGGCGAAATACCCGGGAAAAATCTGGTGACCCCATTCCACTGTTCCGGCGTCGGCTTCGAGGTGGCCCATGATGATCTTGAGCAGGGTGGACTTGCCGATCCCGTTGGGCCCGATGATCGCCAATCTGTCACCCCGGCGAAGGTTGAGAGAGACCCCGTTGAGGACCCGTTCCTTGCCGAAGGACTTGGAGATGGACTCGATCTCGAGAACCTGTTTGCCGCTCGGCCGCTGCTGGGTGATGTCGAAGATGGGGTAGCGCCTCGACGACCGCGGGAGACGCTCGATCACCAGCTTCTCGATCTGCTTGACCTTGCTCTGGGCCTGACGGGCCTTGGTGTTCTTCGCCCGGAAGCGGTCGACGAAGGCCTGATGGCCGGCGATCTCCTTTTCGCGCTTTGCGATTTCCGCCTCTTTGCGGGTCCGTTCTTGTTCCTTGGCCTCGGTGAAGGCGGTGAAGTTCCCGGTGTAGAGGGTCACCGTCTCGTAGTCGACATCGAGGATGTGGGTGCAGACGTTGTTCAGGAATCGGTGGTCGTGGGAGATCACCACCGTACAGCCGGGATAATCGAGGAGAAACTTCTCGAGCCACCGGATGGAGAGGATGTCGAGGTGGTTGGTGGGCTCGTCGAGGAAGAGGCTGTCGGGATCCGAAGCCAGCACCCGGGCCAGAAGAACCCTGAGCTTGAAACCCCCTGAAAGCGTGGACAGTGGTTGTCGGTGTTGCCCGGAGGGAATTCCGAGACCCTCGAGGATCTCACCCGCCCGGGCTTCGAAGGAGTAGCCGTCGAGGCTGACGACGATGTCTTCGAGCTCGGCGTAGCGGTCGGCGTCGAAATCGGTGTCGGCCTGCTCGAGAATGGCGTGCTTGTCGGTCATCGCCCGCCACAGGGTTTCATGGCCCATCATCACGACCTCGATGATCGGCAGCTCTTCGAAGCGGAAGTGATCCTGCTCGAGCAATCCGAGACGGAGCCTCCTCGGGCGGGAAACGGACCCGATGCTCGGCTCTTCCTCGCCGGCGAGCATGCGCAACAACGTGGTCTTGCCCGAGCCGTTGGCTCCCACCAGCCCGTAGCGATCCCCGGGGTTGAGCTGAAAGCTCGCACCCTGGAAAAGGGTCTGGGCGCCGAAGTCCTTGCCGAGGTCGGAGACCGCAATCATCGCCGAGGGAGAATACACGATACCCGTATCTCGCTACTGGATGGGATTGATCGCAATCCAGATCAGAAGTGCAAAGACGCAGAGACGCAGAGTCATCGCACTCGCCACGACTCGACCCGCGCCTGACCGCAACCGAGCGACGAGAAACGCTATGATATGAGTTCGGCGGGCTCGAGAAGGAGGATGGCGAAATGCGACAGTCGGCACTACCGTTCGTTTTGACGATTCTGTTGAGCGCAACTCCGGCCGTGGCGCAGGATGGCGATGCAATCCTGGGTCTGTGGGCCACCGACCCCGAAGGCGGGGGCGGGGAAGCTCATGTCGAGGTCTACAAGGAGAATGGCAAGTACCACGGCAAGATCATCTGGTTGGCCCAGCCGGTCTACCCGCCCGACGACCCGAAGGGGACGCCCGGGGAAGAGAAGACCGACCTCAACAACCCGGATCCCGATCTCCGGCACGAGCCGGTCGTCGGGCTTCTGATCACCAAGGACTTCGTCTACAAGGGAAAGGGGATCTGGCACAAGGGCACGATCTATGATCCCGACAACGGAAAGACCTACAAGTGCAAGATCAAGTTCGGCGACAACGAAAAGGTGCTCAAGGTCAGGGGCTTCATCGGGGTTTCCATGATCGGCCGAACCACCTTCTGGACCCGGGTGGAGACCGAGGAGTGAGCCGCCGCATTTCGCATCCAGGCTTACGCTTACCCCGCCGGGGTTTGCGGCTGGGAACAGGTTAGGAGCGCTGGGTGGCTTTTGCAGGAAACCTCGAGACCATGCCGGTGGCGGACCTGCTCCAGTGGGCGTCAAACGGGCGGCAGACAGGAACAGTCCACGTCATCAGCGGCGATGTCACCAAGAGGATCTACATCCGCGAGGGCGTGATCGTCTCCTGCACCTCGACCGATCCCCGCGAGTTTCTCGGCCACTTTCTCGTCAGCCATGGCGCCATCGATGAGTCGGATCTCCGGGGTGCGATGATCGATCAGGAACGACAGAGCAAGATGCTGGGGGAGCTTCTCGTGCAGCGGGGAGCGATCACCGAGGAGCGGCTGAACCAGATGCTTCGGCTCAAGGCGGAAGAGGCGATTTTCGACCTCTTCACCTGGGTCACCGGGCGGTTCCGCTTCCTCGATGGTGAGCTCCCCGGCTATGAGCTGGTGCCCATCTCCCTCGATGTCCAGGGTCTGGTGCTCGAGGGCATGCGCCGGCTCGATGAATGGGCGCGAATTGCTGAAGTGATCCCTTCAATGTTGTGCGTTCCGGTGTCGGTGCGCCCGCTGCTGGACGATGCCGATGACATCGATCTCGGCCGCCGCAGCGTGCTCGAATCGGTGGATGACGACAGATCCATCGAGGATATCTGTCTCCACACTCACTCCAGCGAGTTTTTCGTCTGCGACATCCTCTTCCACCAAATGCAGGAGAAACGGCTCAAGATCGTTCGGCCGCGGACCGCACCCAGAAACGAGGAGCTCGAAACGGGGATGTCGGGCGCTGCGCTGGTGAAGGTCGCGCGGGAGCACCTCGAGAATGGAGAAATCGAACGGACGATGCGGCACCTTCAGGCCGCAGCGAGTCTCGAGCCCCACGACCGTTCGTTGCGCGAAAACATCGCCGATGTGGAACTCGATGTCCGTGGACGGCTCCGCAACGAAGGCCTCGGGCCGAAATCGGTTCCGGTGCTCGCAATCGGCGCCCACGAAGTGGGGAAGCTCAATCTCGAACCGAGCGAGGGTTTTATTCTCTCCAGGATCGATGGCGTGAACTCGCTGGAAAATATCGTGAAGATCTCGCCGCTCGCCGAGATCGACGCCCTGCTGGTGGTCTGGAAACTCCTCAAAGGCGGTCAGCTCCGGCTGAAGTGACTGTCTGAAGTCAGTCCTTGAGGCAGTCAGTGACGAGGCGGCGAACCTCGTCTTCGAGGTCGAGGGCGAAGACCTGGTGCTCTTCCGCCATGAGATCGACGGCGAGGTTGCCCACCGGCCTGCTCACGGGGTGGACTGCGGCAGCGACGAGCTGGCTGCGGTAGAGTACATCGAAGCAGTCCCATTGGTGGGCTCCGGGGATTCTCTTCGTCATGGTCTGGGCGAGATCCAGAAGTTGCTCCCGTTGCCAGCGGTAGAACTGGTGGATCTCCATCCCGTCGTCGTGCAGCTCCATGGCCATGTGGAGCGGGCCCAGGAGGCGCGTCAGGTCGGGTCGCTGAGCCAGACTCGATGCCACGATATCGGCGGCGTCCTCGGGACTCAACGGATCGTCGGAGCTGCTCAGATCGGCTTCGAGGGCCTCGTACCAACCCCTCAGCTGGGCCTGAATCACCGTCATGAAGAGCGCCTCACGACTCCGGAAGGCGAGAGTCGCCTGGCCCTGTTTGACGCCCGCGTGTTGCCCGAGGGTGTCGAGACTGATCTCAGAGTAGGGAAAGCGGGTGAACGCATTGTGTGCGGCTTCGAGGATCTTCTTGGCTCGCTCTTTGCGCGCCTCCTGCGCCCTGCGGGTCCGGGCGGGATCGATGAGTTTGCCCATGGAAAGGAATGATACTCGATAATCGTAGGAAGTGAGGAAGTGAGGAAGTGAGGAAGTTAGAAGGTTAGGAGGTTAGAAGGAGAGGAGGTTAGAAGGTTAGGAAGTTAGAAGGTTAGAAGGTTAGGAAGTTAGAAGGTTAGGAGGTTAGAAGGTTAGGAGGTTAGAAGGTTAGGAGGTTAGAAGGTTAGAAGGAGAGGAGTGGGGGCCGGCCTGCCGATACTTCGACAGCCCGCAGAATGGGTGCTCGGCATCCGACCTTTGACCGACGAAACGTTGCGTGCCTGGCTCTCCTCCCATCGCCTCCTTGAGCCGACGTGATCAATCCGCGATCCGATCCCAGATCTCGGCCATCCCTCCGTGATGCTCGACGAAGAGCCGCCGCAGCTCGGGATCGAAGTGCCTTTCCGGGTCCATCCGGTTGTCGCCCTCGAGGATGATCTTCTGTGCCTCGTCGTGGCTGAATCCCGGCTTGTATGGGCGCGCCGCGCGGAGGGCATCGTAGATGTCGGCAAGGGAGACGATCCGCGCCTCGACGGGGATCTCGTCTCCGCGTCGTCCATTCGGATAGCCGGATCCATCCCAACGCTCGTGATGGTTGAGGGCGATGGCGGCCGCCATCTGCAGCCGGTCCGAGGACTCGAGAATCCGATAGCCGAAGAACGGATGCTGGTTCATCTCGCCCCGTTCGTCGTCGTCGAGCGGCCCCTTCTTGCGGAGAACCCTGCCATCCACGCTCATCTTACCGACGTCATGGAGCTGGGCCGAGTAGCGGATCTCTTCGCAGAACCCTCGCGGCATCCGGAGTGTTTGGGCGATGAAGTATGAGTACTCGTTGACCCGCACGACGTGCGATGCGGTGTTGGTGTCGTGCACCTCCGCCGCCCGGGCGAGGAGATTGATGGAGAGCTGAAACGCCTCTTCGGTCTCGTCCTGCAGGGCGGCGATCTTCTCCTGCTGTACGGCGAGGATCTTGTTCCGATCCCGAAGCCTGACGTTCTTTGCCTTGATGCGGTGCAGCATGTCGGTGCGCTCGATGGCGCTGCCGACGATGTGGTTGACCGGCACGATGAGTCCGGCCTGCTCCTCGCCGAAGGCCATGGGCGTAGCGGACTCGGCGGTTCGCCGGTTGATGAGCTGGACCACGCCGACCACCCTGCGGTCGTAGTTGAGAAGGGGGAAGGAGAGCATTGAACGGCTGTGGTATCCATGCCGCTTGTCGAATCGACGGTCGAAGGTGTAGGGAACGCTGGTTGGGAGATCGTAGAGGTTGTCGACGAACACAGTCTCACCGGTGGCGGCTGTGTAGCCGGCGATGGACGAGGTCGTGATGGGCAGAACGAAGGAGGTCGGCTTGACCGCGATGACATCGTTCTGTGAATCGGCCGCCTCGAGGCGTGCGTGGCGTCCACGGCCGCGGAGGATGAAGATGGTGCCGGCCTCAGCGCCCGTGAGCTCGCGGCATTTGAGCAGCACTCGGCGCATCAGCTTTTCCACGGACTCCGGTTTCGAAGACTCGATGAACTCGAGGAATTCTCTGAGGACATCCATTGTCGGTCGGGTCTCCTTCCGGGTGTGACAGCTTGATCATGATACAGAATCGCGATTGTCCGAGGCGATCGCGGGGTTGAACCGCAAAGACGCAAGGGACGCGAAGCATTGCGATGTCTTCGTACCTTCGTGGTTGCGACGATGTGACGTTGCAATGCAGCGATGGCTTCGCGTCCCTATCGCCTTTGCGGTTCAAATGCGATGTTTCGACCGGCTACCAGACAGAGTAAGACCCGGACCTCCGGGGTTTCCGTTGTGGTCCGGGTCTTCGACGTCGGCGCGTGCGCCGGCGGGCGCCCTCCAGCTGCTGACGTCAGCGAGACTCTTTGAAGATGACGTGCTTGCGCACGACGGGATCGTACTTCTTGATCTCGAGCCGGTCGGGGGTGTTCTGCTTGTTCTTTTTCACCGAATACATATACGGACTCGCCGTACTCTTGAGCTTGATGGTGATGCGATGCCCTTTTCCTGCCATGCCGATATCCTCCAGACACGAGGTCGCGGGAGTGTACACGGCTTGAGATGCCGTGTCAATCTTGAGCTGTAAGGCGTTAGCTGTTAGCTGTTAGCCTTCCATCACAGGGTGCACTTGGAGGCTATGCGATGAAGCTAAGAGCTAAAAGCTGACAACTAACAGCTTATGCTTTCTTCTTCCGCTTTGGTGCGGCCTTCTTTTTCTTCTTCGCCCTCGGGTCCTTGCCCTGTGCTCTCATGCGCTCTTCGCGTTTGGTGATGAGCTCCACCGCCTGTTCCATCGTGAGCGATTCCGGGTCGGTGCCCTTGGGGATGGTCGCGTTGACGGTTCCGTCGGTGACATACGGTCCGTAACGGCCGGTCTTGACCTGGAGGTTCTCCTTGCTTTCGGGGTGTGGGCCAAGCTCCTTCAGCACTGCCGCTGCACTCCGCCCTCGACCGCCCTTGGGCTGTTTGAAGAGCTCCACCGCCTCGTCGACCGTCAGGCTGATCAGGCTGTCGTGGCTGGGCAGTGAACGATTCTCTTTGCCCATCGAGATATAGGGTCCGTAACGACCGACCAGGGCCGTGATCATCTCGCCGGTGTCCGGATGCGGGCCCACCTCGCGTGGGAAGGACAGCAGTCTGACCGCGTCATCGAGGGTGACGGAATCCACGGTCATTCCCGGCCAGAGACTGGCCATCTTCGGTTTTGTGTCGGCGCCGTTCTCGCCGAGCTGGACATAGGGCCCGTAGCGCCCCTCTTTGAGGAAGATCTCCTCGCCGTTCTCCGGGTGGGCGCCGAGATCTCGACCACCGGTCTCGGTCTGTTTGATCAACTCCAACGCGCGGGTCACGGTGAGCTCGTCGGGGGGGAGCTCGTCCGGCACGGTGGCCCTCGCGCCCTCCTCGCCGAGCTGGGCGTAGGGACCATAGCGACCGATGCGGACGACGACTTCTTCGTCGTTCTCCGTTGTGCCGATGAGGATCTTCGAGGCCTCTCGAGGGTGGATGCCCTCGACCGTCTCGGTGAGAAGACCCTGGAGCCCCATGCGCATGATGGGTCGTCCGTTGCCGCTGTTGGAACCACCGAAGTAGAAGTCCCTCAGCCAGGGCCCGGTCTCGCGTTCGCCGCCGGCGATGGCGTCGAGCTCGTCCTCCATCCGGGCGGTGAAGTCGTAGTCCACGAGATCGGGCAGATGTTTCTCGAGCAGCCGGACCACCGCGATGGCGGTGAAGGTGGGAACCAACGTCTGACCCTTGTTCCAGACATAGCCCCTTTCCTGGATGGTCTGGATGATGGTGGCGTAGGTCGAGGGTCTGCCGATGCCGCGGGCTTCGAGCTCCTTGACCAGGGTCGCTTCGGTGTACCGCGGCGTCGGTTGGGTGGTGTGGTCGGTTGCCGTGACCCGGTCAGCAGTCATGGTCTGACCGGTGGCGAGCCTGGGGAGGATTTTCTCCTTGTCGGGCATGTCGGCGCGCGGGTCATCGGCGCCCTCGACATAGGCGCGGATGAAGCCCGGGAAGGTGAGGACCTTTCCCGAGGTGGTGAAGACGGCGGAACCGTTCGCTGTGGTCGGGGCCGACATTCTGACCTCGGTCTTGACCCCGGTGGCGTCCCGCATCTGCGAAGCGAGGGTGCGCTGCCAGATCAGTTCGTAGAGGCGGATCTGATCGCGGTCGAGCTGTGAGGACAGGCTCTTCGGGGTGCGGAATTGCTCACCCGCCGGCCGGATCGCCTCATGAGCCTCCTGGGCGTTTTTCGACCTCGATTTGTAGACCCTCGGGTTGTCGGGCAGGAAGTCCCCACCGTAGAGCTCCCGGACCTGCGACCGGGCCGCCCGCAGCGCCTCTCTGGAGAGGGTGAAGCTGTCGGTTCGCATGTAGGTGATGTAGCCATTCTCGTACAGGCTTTGTGCCACCCGCATAGTGCGCTGCGCGTTGAACCGGAGCTTGCGCGACGCTTCCTGCTGAAGTGTCGAGGTCATGAACGGCGGATAAGGCCGCGTTGTGAAGGGCTTCTCCTTGACCTCATCGACGGTGAAGCTCGCGCCGCCGAGCTCGTCCGCCAAATTCGTCGCCGTGGAGCTGTCGAGTACCAGAATCTGGTCGTTCTTCGGTGAGCCGGTCTCGGAGTCGAAGTCCTTGCCGAGCGCGATCCTCTTCCCATCGAGCTCGGCAAGCCGGGCCGAATATCGGGTTCCAGCGTCGGCCGCGAATCGGGCTTCGATCCGGCTGAAGGTGGCCTCGATGAAACGCATCCGCGTCTCCTCGCGAGCGACGATGAGTCGGGTCGCCACCGATTGGACACGCCCGGCCGAGAGCTTGGGACGCAGCTTGCGCCACAATACCGGTGAGATCTCGTAACCCACGAGACGGTCGAGAATGCGCCGCGCTTCCTGCGCGGCGACGAGCTGGTCGTCAATCTCCCGTGGCGACTCGAGGGCCTGAGCAATGGCCGCCCTCGTGATCTCGTGAAAAACCAGTCGTTTGACCGGGATCTTCGGCTTCAGAACCTCGATCAAATGCCAGGCGATCGCCTCCCCTTCGCGGTCTTCGTCAGTTGCGAGGTAGAGCTCCGTGGCACCCTTGAGCTTCTTCTTGAGGGTGTCGACCTGTTTCTTCTTGCTGCTCGGGATCACGTAGAGGGGTTTGAAGTCCTGATCCACATCGACGCCGAGCCGAGCCCACTTCTCAGCTTTGTACTTCTTGGGAATCTCGGAGGCGGTGGATGGGAGGTCCCGGATGTGGCCGATGGATGACTCCACGATGTAGTCGTCCCCAAGAAAACGGGAGATGGTTCGGGCCTTGGCCGGCGACTCGACGATGATTAATGCGTGCGCCATAGGATGCACAGGAGAGCCCAAGGAACCCCGGTTGTCAAGCTCGAGATTCGGAAGAGGTGGTGGAGGTTGTCCGGGTTCTTCGGTCTAAGTCTCTTACTGCATGTGGTTTGCATTCAAGACTTCTGATCGAAAATCTCCCGCGCCTTTCTGGAGTCGCCGTCCGACTCCTCTGCTATCATGCGCCGACATTGCAACGGACGCGCGATCGCGGCGTCGGTGGAGGAGCGAATGGCCGAGATCCCCACGAAGTACAAGCACCACGAGGTCGAGGACAAGTGGCGACGGAAGTGGGAGGAGTGGGCGACCTACCGATGGGACCCGACCCTCCCGCGCGAGCAGACCTTCGTCGTCGACACTCCGCCTCCAACGGTTTCGGGCTCGCTCCACGTTGGCCACGTTTTCAGCTACACCCACCAGGATCTGATCGTTCGCTACCAACGGATGATCGGCAAGAACATCGCCTACCCCATGGGATGGGACGACAACGGTCTGCCCACCGAGCGGCGGGTGCAGAATCTGCTCGGGATCCGATGCGACCCCAAGCTGCCGTACGATCCGAACTGGAAACCCGAGAAGAAGGGGAAGAAGGACAAGAGCATCGACGAGGTCTCACGACGGAACTTCATCGAGGCGTGCGGGGTCGTCACCGCCGAGGACGAGAAGGCTTTCGAGCACCTCTGGCGTCACCTCGGTCTTTCCCTGGATTGGACCGATCAGTACGCCACCATCGATGACCACTGCCGCGGGATTTCGCAGCTGAGTTTCCTTGATCTGGTGGAGCGTGGCGAGGTTTACAACGTCGAGTCGCCGACCATGTGGGACATCGACTTCAAGACCGCCGTGGCCCAGGCCGAAGTCGAGGATCGACCCCGGCAGGGGCTCTTCTATGACATCCGGTTCGGGGTCGAGGGCGGCGGGGAGCTGCTCATCGCCACCACCCGCCCCGAGCTGCTCGGCGCCTGCATCGCGGTGGTGGCCCACCCCGATGACGAACGCTACCAGCCGCTCTTCGGCAAGTTCGCCGTCACCCCGCTGTACGGCGCGCGGGTCCCCATTCTCGCCGCGGAGCACGCCGACCCGGAGAAGGGCACCGGCATTCTCATGGTCTGCACCTTCGGCGACGCCATGGATGTGGAGTGGTGGAAGACCTCGGGTCTGGCGCTCAAACAGCTCATCGGACGCGACGGCCGAGTCTTACCCGCGAATTTTGGTGAGGCCCCTTTCGAGAGCGTGGACGCAGCCGCGGCGCAGCGGGCCCACGACGAGATCGCGGGGCTTTTCGTCAGCAAGGCGAAAAAGAGAGTCGCCGAGCTGCTCGCCGAAGCGGGAAGTCTTCCCGGGTGGACCGGAGTCGCCCTCGTCGGCGATCCCAGACCCACCGATCAGATGGTCAAGTACTACGAGAAGGGCGACCGTGCCCTGGAGTTCGTACCAACCCGCCAGTGGTTCGTCAGGGTCCTCGAGCACAAGGATGAACTCCTCGCCCAGGGCGACAAGATCCAGTGGCACCCGGCGCACATGAAGACCCGTTACAGCCACTGGGTCGATGGACTCAACCAGGATTGGTGCATCTCGCGTCAGCGCTACTTCGGTGTTCCGTTCCCGGTCTGGTATGTGGTGGGGGCGGATGGCGAGCCCGACTTTGCGCAGCCCATCTACGCCGACAAGAGCAACCTGCCGGTAGATCCCCTCACCGACACCCCGCCGGGTTACTCCGACGATCAACGCGATGCCGTGGGCGGTTTCACCGCCGAGCCGGATGTCATGGACACATGGGCAACGTCGTCGCTGACGCCGCAGATCCAGAGCCACTGGGGGACCGACGACGAACGCCACAAGAAGCTCTTTCCCATGGACATCCGTCCCCAGGCGCATGACATCATCCGTACCTGGGCGTTCTACACCATCGTCAAGGCGTGGATGCACTCGGGCGAGATACCTTGGTATCACGTCGTTCTCTCGGGTTGGATCCTCGACCCCGACCGCAAGAAGATGTCCAAATCCAAGGGCAACGTCGTGACCCCGGATGATCTCCTGGTCGAGTACTCCTCCGATGCGGTTCGCTACTGGGCGGCGAGGGCGCGGCTCGGAACCGACACGGCCTTCGATCCGGCCGTCTTCAAGATTGGCAAACGGCTGTCGACAAAAATCTTCAACGCCAGTCGATTCGTCTTCATGCAGCTCGAAGCGGCGGTGGGCGACGGCGACAATCCCGGTGTCGAGAGCATCACCGAGCCCCTCGATCTGGCCCTGGTTGAGCGTATGCGGACGGTCATCGACCAGGCCACACGGGCGTTCGATTCCTTTGACTACGCCACCGCGCTGCAGGTCATCGAGGACAGCTTCTGGAGCTTCTGCGATCACTATCTCGAGCTGGTCAAGCTCCGTTCGTATGCCGAGGAGGACACCCCGGGTCGTCGGTCGGCCCTGGCTACGCTGAGTTGGACCCTGGGTGCGTTTCTCCGTCTGCTCGCCCCGTTTGTCCCGTTCGTGACCGAAGAGGTCTGGTCGTGGCGCTTTGCCGATGACGGTCGTCCCAGCGTTCACACGGCTGATTGGCCGGTGATCGCCGAGGTCGAGGCTGTTCCGCACCCCGACCACGAGGAGACCTATCAGGCTGCGGTGGAGGTGTTGACGGTCATTCGGGGGACCAAGACCAAGGCCCAGAAGAGCCTCCGGTGGCTGGTTTCAAACCTTGAGATTCGCGGTTCCGAGCGGCATCGCGAGGCGCTTTCTCCGGTGTTGGAGGATGTGCTTCGCGCCGGGAACGTCGCTGCCGATGGCGTGACGGTGAGCGATGGGATGGGCCTGGAGGGCCAGCGTTTCGAGGTCATCGTCGAGCTTGCCGACGAGATGCCGGAGTAAATCAACTCCGGCGAACCTTGTTCTTTGGCTTGCCGGTTTCGATATTCGGCATCCCAAAAAAAGGGGGCCCTCGGGTCGGTGCCCGAGGCTCGTGCTATGGTTCCGATCAGCACATTTCTTGATGATGGAGGCCACCGTGATCATTGCAAGAGCCGACAAAAAGAAATCTCTCGAGTTGTTGATGTCGCTGCTGGTCGTCTTTCTGGCTGTGGCGATTCCCGCCGGGGCCCAGGAAGAACCGACTCCCGTTCCCGAACCGCCCGCGGAGGAGCCCGCCGTTGCGGCCGAACCCGAATCGCCTGCAGCCGCGGCCGAGTCGGAAAAACCTGCCGCGGCGGCTGAGCCTGCAGCGGTCGAGCCCGTTGAGGAAGCCGAACCTCCTGTGGCGGCAATTCCCATCAACTACCGCATGAAGACGCTGATCAAGGTCGCGGGCAAGGCCCAGGCCAAGGGTGTGATCGAACTCGTCGTTCATCCCGAGGGAGGGGAAGCGACGAAAGTCAGGGTGAACGTACTCGCCAAGGCCAAACCAAAGGCCATCACCAGCGATCTGGTCAAAGAGCTCGATTTTGCCGTCGATGAGCGCTACAAGGTGAATCGAACAGGCGATCAGAAAATCATGGTCAAGGCGCTGAAGAAAAACCCGCCCATCGCCATCACCGTGACGACCCAGAGTCTCTCGGGTGTTTCGGTGACCGTGGGGAACGGCTGAGGCCGTGCGGGCCTTCATTCTTACCGTCGTTCTCCCTCTGACGATCGCGGTGTTCGGCAGTGTGGGGTGTGCTCCCTCGGATCCCCCGGTGGAGCAGGTGAGCGATGGTCAGATGGTTTCCGTTGAGGAGGTCGACACGCCGGTAGCGGTCAATGCGGAAGCCTCGGTCGGACATTCCCCGGAGTCCTCGGGTTTGTTGGGCGCCTGGCTCCTCGAGGATCTCGTCGGGCGGGGCGTTATGGACATGGTTCAGACCACCATCGAGTTCGATGCCGACGGTCGGGTCTTCGGCGACGGCGGTTGCAACCGGTATACCGGGAGCTACGTCTTCGAGGATGGGCGGTTGAGCCTCGGCCCGATAGCTGGCACGAAGAAGATGTGTCCCGAGGCGATAATGGACCAGGAGGACCGATTCCTCAGGGTCCTGGGCTCGATCAACGACGTGTCCATCGATGGGCCGTTTCTGTATCTCGCGGTCGAAGGCGACGAGCAGCCGCTCAAGTTCTCCCGAATGGCGGATCAGGCCGAGCACTGACGGTAGATTCCCGACGTCACGGATAGAGGATCGCCTCGAGTGATGCGAATGATGCCGTCGTGCATGGTTGGCCGCGGTCGAACCACCGGCTAGGGAGAATCTGACGCCGAGAGAACAAGACTCACAGCAAAAACTCTTCCCATGGGCAGCCTCCCGCCAAATCACTATCTTAAGGATTTTCCGGAAATGCAACGAAGCCCCAGGGGGTCGTCGCCCGGACTCTGGGCACCGGACTCGCGACGGAAGTGGCGCCCGATAGCCTGCCCGCGGTCGGTGGGCTACAACCTGACCAGCATCTTGCCGGTGTTGGCGCCGCTGAAGAGGCCCAAAAAGGCCGCCGGGGTGTTCTCGATGCCGTCGTAGACGGTCTCGGTCCAGCGGATTTGGTTGCTCGCGATGAGGCCGGCCATCTCGGCCTGGAAGCGGGGCTCGAGCTCGGCGTGGTCGAAGGCGATGAATCCCCGCATGGTCAGCCGCTTGGTGATGGCGACGATGATCGAGCTCGGGCCGGCAGGTGGATGCTCGGCGTTGTACTGACCGATCATCCCGCAGAGCACGACGCGGCCGTGGTTGCGCATGCTCATCAGCGCGGCCTCGAGGTGCTCACCCCCGACGTTGTCGTAATAGACGTGGAAGCCGTCCCGGCAACGCTTCACCAATTGACGGTAGAGGTGTTTGATCTTGTGGTAGTTGAAGGCATCGATCCCGGCCTCGTTTTCAAGCCACGCGACCTTCTCGTCCGACCCGGCGCTGCCGGTGACGTTGGCGCCCAGTCGTCGAGCCAGCTGGCAGGCCACCGAGCCGACGGCACCGGCCGCACCGGATATGAAGATCGCTTCGCCCGCCTCGAGACGCGCGATCTCGTGGATCCCGAGCCATGCGGTGAAGCCTGGCATCCCCATGACCCCGAGATAGGCCTGGGGCGGGGCGAGGTTGGGATCGATGGGATGGACCCCGTCGCCGTTGGCGACAAACCGGTCGCGCCAGCCGTGGTTGCTGAGCACGAGATCTCCCTCAGAGAGCTTGGGGTGGTTCGAGACCTCGACTGTGCCGATGGCACCGCCGGTCATGGCTTCTCCCAGGTGGTAGGGGTCGATATAGGTCCGGGTGGTTCCCATCAGACCCCGCATGTAGGGGTCAACCGAGAGCCAGAGGTTCCGGACCTGAACCTCACCCCGGGCGGGCTCGTCGAGGGTCGTTTCGACGATGGCAAAGTCACTCGGTTCGGGTGATCCTTCGGGTCGGTTGACAAGATGGATCTCGCGGGACCTGATCGGCGCCATATCACTCCCTTTCTTCGCTGCGGCCGGTTTCCTCAGCCAGCGGGAATCAGCTCCACGGGCACCGGCATGATGTTCCAGGTGAAGCCGGAGAGGCCCTCAGGGTGAGTGTACAGGTTTTCCTTGACCGGCGAGCCGTCCCGCCAGACATAACGGTTGACCTCTCCGGCGTTGTCGTTGGCGACGTAGAGCTCGTCGATACCGTCGTCATCGAGATCCGTCAGGATCGCGGCGTGCTCGAAACCGCCGGAGTTGCGATCGATGGAGGTAATGGCCCACGGTGCGCTCGGGTCTTGACCGGGCTCGAGGAGCCACAGCCCGCTCTTGTGGGCGGCCGCCACCATCTCCTTGTTGCCGTCGCCGTCCACATCGCCGGAGGTGAGGAAGCGGCAGAGCTTGTCCTCGAGACTTGCCACGAGGGCACCCTCGGCGGGATCGGTGTCGGCGTCGTAGCGTCGGATCTCGACCCGACCACCGGCCACCGCCTCGATGGCGACGTAGAGCTCGTCGGTGCCGTCGCCATCGACGTCGTCCACCAGGATTTCCTTGGCGTGCCGATCTTCGAGATCGGCGACCTCCACGCGGCCTTCGCCGGTGGCGGGGACATAGCGGACAACCCAACCGGGCTGTGGGGTGCCGTCGAGCTTGTTGGGCAGGCTCGGTGTGGCGTAGATCTCCACCACGCCGTCGCCGTCGAGGTCACCGACCTCGATCTCGTGAACGAATGTGTTCGGCTCGCTGTCGATCTCCACGGCTTCCCAGCCGTCAGCCGTTGGTGTGACCACCGCGACCACGCCCTGGTCGTGGGTGGCGTCGGCAAGAGCCTGGGTTCCGTCACCGAAGATGTCGGCGATTTCGACATCGCGCATCCGGCTGTGCTTGCCGCCGAAATCGGCCTGCCAGAGAATCTCCGGTTCGGCCCCGTTCCGCAGGAGCTTCAAGGACGCACCGGTTCCGCCGGCGGTCAGGATGCCCGCTTCACCGGGTCTCGGCTCATAGACCATGGCTTTGTGGAAAACGTTGGATTCGGGATCGGAGACGGGCGTGTAGCTCCAGCCGACCCCGGTGTCCGTGAGGATGCCGAGCTGGGCTGGCTGAGGCACCGGTCGGCCGTTTGCGTCCTTTTCGAGCACCGCGAGGGCGAGGAGAAGTCCGTTGTCGAGGGCGTCGGGCGGCGGCGGCGCCGGGGCGCAGGCCAGGGTGAGAGTGAGAAGCGAAATCAGGGTAGTGAGCGAACGAATCATGCGAAGTATCTCCATGAGAGGAATTCCGCCGTGGCGGATCGCGATATGGTACCGGATCACCCTGTCCGCTGCCACCCCGGGCATCGCAGGGTTGAACCGTGCCCCATTCTGCGACGCCTTCGCGTCCTTTGCGTCGTCGCGGTTCATTTGGTGGGTGCCGCTGCGAACCGGGTGCGTGGTAGACTCCACGCGTTTTTGGAGGCGTTGCAAAGATGAAACAGCTAGCCGTTCTGTCGCTCCTGGTCGTCGCCGTTGTTCTCTTGCTCTCGTGTGGCGGTGGGTCCGCCGTGGAAGAGAAGGACGCCGGTCTTCCGTCCGGACCCCACCCGGTGGTGATCATCGCCATCGACGGGCTCCGGGCCGATGCCCTGGGCGCCTATGGCTCAGCTGCGGCGACGCCGGCCTTCGACGCACTGGCGGCGGAATCGGTGCGCTTCGACTGGGCCTTCGCCCAGGCGCCCGAGATGGTGCCGTCCCTCGCATCCCTCCTGTCGGGACTCTACCCGACCACCAATGGGCTTCGGGCTCCGGGTGACCATCTCCAGGCGGACGCCGTGACCCTGGCCGAGACCCTCGGCGGAACCGGCGTAGCGACCGCGGCATTTGTCGAGGGAGCTCCGGGCGGATCCGACTACGGTCTCGCCCAGGGTTTCGATTCCTACCAGGTCGTGGGACAACCCGGGGTCGATGGAATGGCGTGGATGGTCGATCACGCCAACGAGAACTTCCTCCTGCTCATCGCCGGTTGGGGATCGAGCGCGTTGGACGAAATCAATCAACTTCTCAGCCCTGACAACGCCGTCGACAATGAGAGGGTGATGGAGGTTCTGGCGTCGCGTGATGGGGGAGAGCCCCTGCTCTTCTCCGACGATGAGATGCAGCGGATTCGCGACTGGTACGCCGCTCGGACCCAGCTCCTCGACGCCTTCCTCGGCGATTTCATGAATGAGTTCACGGCCCTCGGTCTCGACAAGAAGGCGACCCTGGTTGTTGTCGGCGCCAACGGCTTCGCCCTCCAGGAGCACGGTGATCTCTTCGGCGAGACTCTCTATGCACCGGTGACCCGGGTGCCCATGATGGTTCGGTTGCCGGGTGGTCGGGGAGCTTCCGTCAATCGGAAAATCGTCGAGATCGTCGATCTCATGCCGACGCTTCTCGAACTGTCCGGCGCCGAGCTGCCGGCCGGCCTCCAGGGGGCGAGCCTACTGCCGATCATCGGTGGCACCGCGACGCCGCCCTACATCGCATTCGGAGAGAGCCAGAATGGAGCGGGTCAGCGATTCGTCGCCCTGGCGGGATTCAGGGCCGTCGTGACCGGTGATGAGGGCGTTGTGGAGCTCTACAACACGGCCGCCGATCCCCTCGAGCTTGAAGATCTGGCTGGTGGTGAGGCGGACAAGCTTGCCAAGCTGACCGGCGATCTCGAGGCGTGGTCCAAGATGATCACCGCCACCTCCCTCGATCCCGAGCTGCGCACCGATGCCGAGCTCGACGACGAGACCCTCAAACAGCTCAAGAGCCTGGGCTACATCCAGTAGCGTAGGTTGGGAAGCCCTCAGCTGCGGGGAGACCCGCGACGGCGGGTTTACTTGTAGAGCACCCCGTTGAGCAGTGCGAGGAACTCCTTGGCGATGGCTGCCTGTTGACCCATGGTCATTGTTGGTTCGCCCTCTCCTGAAGCGGCGCGGACATAGACTTTGACCTCGTCGTTGCGCATGATCTGGTCGATGGAGAGGATCTCGACGGATCCGTCGGATGCGCCGTCGCGGACGGCCTTGACGAGGCCATCCTCGCGGTTTTCAGACTCGATATCGTAGTCGAGCTCGATCAGCGCCATGTGGATCGCCGTCCAGACGTCGTCGGGTGAGCCGACATAGTGGGTGGTCCATGGGTCGCCGTCGGCTCCGGATGATGCACATCCGAATGATCCGAGCACAAGGATCGCCGCTCCGAGAATCGCCGCCGTCCACACCAACCGATCGCTCATGTCAAACCCCTCGCTCGTCGTCACCGCCGCCGTGTGCTGCGCGAATCTCGGCAGGCTGAATATAACTCATCGGTCGCTCGGGACTACATCCCTCTCGCCAGATCCTTCTCGCGCATTTTGCGCCACTTCTTGACGATTTTTCCGATTCCCTTTTCGATCATTTTTGCGCTCTTTTGGAGGTTGTCCGTGAGCGTGCCTTCCATGGTTCCCCGCCAGACGAGCTTCATGGTCTCGGCATCCCAGATGTCGATGACCAGGGTGCCGGATTTCTGGACCGACGTGGTCGTGGTCGTGGTACCCGAGGCGTTGCCCCAGAACGGGTCCCACTGCCAGTCGGTGGCGAAGCCGTAGCCGGCCAACGAGGTGTTGATATTGAACTCTCTATCGGTCTCGCCGTAGTAGGTGACGTAGAGATCCGGGTCCTCATCGACCTCCATCATTCCGCCCTTGATGAGGTAGTACTCGATGCCGTGCTTGATCCGTGAGTGATTGAGCGGATTGTTGTCGTAGATCGACGCCTGGGGGGTTTCTCCCCACTTGAAGCTCTTGTAGTTGCCGAAATCGGCCAACGGGCTGTAGTCGACATAGACCTTCTG
>JARFRM010000262.1 GCA_029287235.1 Thermoanaerobaculales bacterium | reverse complement strand
CAACCCGATTGATCACCTCGGGGGACCGGAACCGGATTTCGACGTTCTCGGCAGCAGCCGCATGTTCTATCCTTCGATGAGCTGGATGCAAGGAGTTCCTTATGCCGCGCCCCCGAAGTCTCGACAACGCCCATGACCTGTTTTTGTTCATGCTGGTCTTCCTGGTCGGCCTGTTCTGGTGCTCGACAACGGCATTCGCACAGAAAACGGCCAAGCCTGTGCTGCACGGCTCACATTGGGTGGCGGTGACCGGAAAACCACTGGCCGCCACCGCTGGGGCGATGACCTTCACCCGCGGCGGCAATGCGGTTGATTCGGCCTGCGCCATGCTGGCGGCCGCCTCAACCATGTGGGACACCCTGGGCTGGGGTGGTGAAACCCAGGCTCTGATCTACAACCCGAACACCGGCGAGGTCAAGGGAATCAACGCCCTCGGGGTGGCGCCCACCGGGGCCACTCCGGAGTTTTTCAAGGAACAGGGCATGGTCTATCCGCCGGAGTACGGCCCGCTGGCGGCGGTCACACCCGGAACGCCGGGCGGGCTGATGGTCATGCTGGCCGAGTACGGCCGTCTGAGCCTCGCCGAGGTTCTGGCGCCCGCGATGGAGATGGCCGAGGGTTATCCCATCGAGAAGAGTCAGGCCGACAATATGGAACGCCGTCGAGAGGTTCTGTCGCGTTGGTCGACCTCTGAGAACGTGTTCCTGCCTCATCTCGACAAGGAGAACGGAGATCAGCGAGCAGCCCCGGTGGCCGGCGAGGTGTTTCGCCAAAAGGACCTGCTCGCGACGCTCAGGAAACTTGTCGCAACCGAGGCCGAGGCCCTCGAGACGGGAAAGACGCGGAAGCAGGCGATCTATGCGGCCTACGACCGCTTCTATCGTGGTGATATCGCCGAGGAAATCGTGCGCTCTTCTCGGGAACACGGTGGCCTGTTCACCATGAATGACCTGGATGAGTGGCAGGTCCACATCGAGGATCCCGTGACGACCAGTTACAAGGGTATCGAGGTCTACAAGCTCACGACATGGGTGCAGGGCCCCGCGCTCTTGCAGGCGCTCAACATCCTCGAGGAAATCGATCTCAAGGGGATGGGCTACAACAGCGCCCGCTATATCCACACCCTGTACCAGACCATGAACCTGGTGTTCGCCGACCGGGATTTCTACTACGGCGACCCGTATGTGCCACCCGAAGAGCCCATCGCGGGTCTGCTGTCCAAGGAGTATGCGAAACAGCGCAGGGAGCTCATGGACATGCAACGCAACGACCCGGAGGTCCGCCCGGGCGACCCCTATCCGTTTCAGGGCGAGCTGAATCCTTTCCTCGAGTTGTTGAAGGATTGGAGCCCGATTCCACCGACCGCCGAGTCCGATGGTGTCGACGGGTTTCAGCAGGCGGGTCTGACGACCGATGACGAGACGTTTGTCGCCGGTACGACCTCGATTCAGGCCGCTGACGCCGAGGGCTGGGTGGTGTCGGTCACCCCCAGCGGTGGTTGGATCCCCGCCTTCATCGCCGGCAACACCGGCATCGGTCTGAGCCAGCGCATGCAGAGCTTCGTGCTCAACGAGGCCATGAATCCGTTCAACGTGGTGCAGCCGGGTCAACGTCCGCGTGCGACGCTGACACCCAGCATCGCGATCAAGGATGGCCGGCCCCTGATCGCGTTTTCGGTGCAGGGCGGCGACACCCAGGAGCAGAATCTTCTGCAGTTCTTCCTCAACATGGTCGAGTTCGGGATGAACGTACAGCAGGCTGCCGAGGCCCACAACATCACCAGCTATCAGATGCAGAGCTCGTTCGGAGCCCACAAGGCCGAGCCCGGACGGCTGCAGGTCACGCCCAAGGTCTCTGAATGGACACGCGGTGAGCTCGGCCGGATGGGGTACTCGGTGGAGACGGTCGAACGCACCTACAGCCCCATCACAGCCATCTACTTCGATCCTGAGAACGGCACCATGTGGGGCGGTGCAAGCGACTATGGCGAGGACTACGGAGTGGCCTGGTAGGGACCACCGGTCATGTAGACTTTCGTCCATGAAACGATTTCTCTTGGTCGTGGCCATGATCGAGTGTGCCGCGATGACCTGTTGGGCGGAGAAACCGCGTCAGGGGCACGAGGTTGTCGACGACCCCCACGCAACGGTTTCCGAGACCGACCGGCGAACCGGTCCCGCCCGGCAGTGGGTTCGGGAAAACCACGTCAGCGTCCAGGTCAACACCGACGCCGCCGGATCAAACATCATCGGCGATGCCGCCAACGAACCGTCCATCGCCGTCCACCCGTCGGATCGTCTGCGCCTCGCCATCGGCTGGCGCCAGTTCGACACCGTCAACAGCAACTTCCGCCAGGCGGGGACGGCTTTCTCAACCGATGGCGGTCGCACCTGGACAAACCTCGGGGTACTCGATCCAGGTGTTTTCCGCTCCGACCCGGTGCTCCGGTTCGGGCCCGACGGCACCCTGTTCTACGACAGCCTGACGGTGAACACGGGCTACGAGTGCGATGTCTTCGTCTCGCAGGATGCCGGTGCAACCTGGAGCGCACCGATCCCCGCCTACGGCGGCGACAAGCAGTGGATCGCTCTCGACCACACCAGCGGCTCCGGCCACGGTCACCTCTACCAGGCGTGGGACTATGCCGGGTGTTGCGGTGACGACTGGTTCAACCGCTCGACCGACGGCGGACTGACTTTCGAGTATCCGGTTCCGATCCCGGCCCAGCCCTACTGGGGGGTGGCCGAGGTCGCGCCCGACGGCGCGTTCTATGTCATCGGCAGGACCGTCGATGGTTCGACCTTTGCAGTGGCCCGGTCGAGCACCGTGCAGGATCCCGGGGCGGTCATGGCGTTTGACGGTGCCTTTTCGGTCGATCTGGGCGGAGCCCAGCGTTACTTCCTGGGATTCGGTCCGAACCCCGACGGCCTGCTCGGTCAGGTGTGGATCGCCGCCGATCACTCCAGTGGTCCGAATCACGGCAATCTCTATGCGTTGTGCTCGGTTGAACCACCCGGCGATGATCCGCTCGATGTTCACCTTGTCCGCTCCACCGACCGTGGCGAGACCTGGAGCGTCCCGGTGCGGGTCAACGATGATCCGCCGACATCCAACACCTGGCAGTGGTTTGGAACCATGGCCGTGGCCGGTGATGGTCGGATCGACGCGATCTGGAACGACAATCGAGGAGATCCCACCGGTTACGACTCCGAACTGCGGTACTCGTTCTCCATCGACGGGGGAGCGACCTGGGCCCCGAGCGAGCCCCTGTCCCCAGCCTTCGATCCGCACCTGGGCTGGCCCGATCAGTCGAAGCTCGGTGACTACTACGACATGACCTCCGATCGGGTCGGCGCCCATGTTGCCTACGCCGCGACATTCAACGGTGAACAGGATGTCTACCACCTTCGCATCGGCGATTGGGACTGCAACGACAACGGCGTCGGTGATGCAACCGACATCTCCGACGGCACCTCAACCGACCTGGACCTCGATGACATCCCGGATGAGTGCCGGCTCGATGGTGATCGCGACGGTGCGGTCGATCCCCTCGACAACTGTCCGACGATCTTCAACCCGGATCAGCGAGACTCGGATCACGATGGAGTCGGCGATCTGTGCCGGGACCTCATCTTCGCAGACGGCTTCGAAACCGGAGACCTGTCGAACTGGTAGCCCGACCTTCTCACCGATTTTCGTCACGAGGGCGTCGAGGCGCTGTGCACAGCTGGGATTTCTCATCTTCGGGCGCAAAGGCGTACTCTGATGCCGCGATCAGATTGGTGAATTCATGACATTCGCACCACGAACCCGTTGGTTGAGATACCATCGACATGGGAGAGGCCAGTGGCACCGACAGACGAGAACAAAGCTGCAACCGGCAATCTCGACAGAGACAGTCTCCGACAGATCGTCACCAGGCTGAAAGAGGTGCGGCGAAGGTGTGCCGCCGAACCGGTGATGCCGGACCGACGGGACAAGGCCGTGGAAGGCCTGGATGCCGTCATGGCCGACCTCAACGGGTGCCTGGAGCCGGACTCCGAACCGATGGAAGTCGAGGACCTCGACCTCCGTCTCGCCACGATCGAGGATCTGTTCGAGGCCATGAGCTCTCAGGGCCTCGCCCGGGTCATCGCCAACATCCGCAGCTCGTTGTCGACAACACCCGAGGACCCGGGCAAGGAAGAGGAACCGCCTCCGCCCCGCAGGTTTCAGCCTTCGCCGACCTCCGCGGTCCGTCGACCCAGGCCCAGACCGCAGCCTCGAAAAGGCCGGGTCAAAGTTTCGGCGCCGGCCCGCAGGGGGTTTTTCGGTTGGCTGAAATGGCTGATGCTCATCGGCAGTGCGGTCGCGGTCGCCTCGGTCGTGTATCTCCAACAGAGAGAACGTGAGATCCCGCCGGCGGAGCCGCCGGCGCGAGTCGTGATCGAAGAGCCGGTGGTGTTCGCAATGGCCACCCCCTCCGCCCCGAAAACGGGCCCCGTGGAATGGAGGGGAAAGGACGAGTTCGACCCGGGCGAGGAAGACGTCGCACGGTTCACCCTTGAGATCCGCCTCGCCGAGTCGAGTTTGGACGAAGGGGATATTCGCGGTTCGTTGAGACACTTTGCAACCGCGGCCGCGATTGATCGCCATCATCGAAGGCTGGTGGACACGGGCAAGGCTCTCATCGCCGCCCTCTTGCAGCAGGCCGATCTGGCCATCGATCGCGGCGACCGGGAGTCGGCGGGGAAGACGGTCCAGAGTGCGCGCAGCATCGCGCGCGGTCTCCGCCTCGACGACTCCGCCATCGACAGGACCGCCAAGAAGCACGAGACGATGACTCGCTTCGAAGACATCACCCCACAGGATGGCGAGGGTCTTCAAAGGGCGGTCGGCCGTCCGGTGCGCCTGACTCTCAAGACCCGGGACGTGATCTTCGGCCACCTGAAAGAGATCCAGGGCGACATCCTTCTCATCGACGTCTACTCCGGGGTCAAGGGCGGGGGGGTCGAATTCTCCACGTCAATCCTGAGATCGACGATCAATCATGTGCGGGTTTACGACGCACAGGGGCCTTCGGAGATCATGACCGGAGACTGACCGGGGCGATGGACGCCGCCGGCACCCGGATCAGCCCCATCCTGAAAAGCGACACGTCTCGCTTGAATCGGAGACGAGGAGTCCTGCGATGCGGATGGACTCGAGGGTGGTGATCCGGGTGCCTGGTTTCCCGGGATGTGATCTTTCGCTCGGAATTTCCAGAGGGGAACTTTGACCGAGTCAAACCGGCCGGCGAGCAGCCCGCGATGGTCGGAATAGGACCTGATAAAAAAAATTTCGGGCCCCGATCCGTCCCCCCTCTCGCCCTGAATCTCC
>JARFRM010000139.1 GCA_029287235.1 Thermoanaerobaculales bacterium | reverse complement strand
TGCGCAGGAGGTCTGCGCCCATCGAGGAGGAGTCGTCTTGAACATGGACCCTGAACTGAACGGTGATACGAACAACGCGGAGGGGATGGATCAGCTCTCGATGGAAGAGCTCATGGAATCCTCTCTCCAAAATCTGCGGGAGGGCGAAGTCGTTCGAGGAACCGTCGTTGCGGTCAATGCGGATGAAGTGCTTGTAGACATTGGATACAAGTGCGAAGGAAGCGTTCCCATCGGCGAACTCACGGACCCCGAAACGGGCGAATCCACGGTCTCGATCAATGACGAGATCGAGGTCTTTGTCGAGCGGCTTGACGAGTCGGAGGGACGGGTCCGACTGTCCCGCGACCGGGCCACGAAGCTGAAGATATGGAGCGTCGTCGAAGAGGCGTACAAAAACGGCGTCTCGGTGACGGGTCGCGTCCTCGAACGGGTCAAGGGCGGCCTCGCCGTTGACATCGGGATTCGAGCGTTCCTTCCCGGCTCATTGGTCGATCTTCGGCCCAACCGAAGACTCGAAGACTATGTTGACCAGGATATCGAGGCGAGGGTGATTTCCTTCGACCGTCGACGGTCGAACGTGGTTCTCTCGAGAAAAGCTGTCCTGGAAGAGGAAGTCGGCAAGGTCAAGGACGAGACCATGTCGGTTCTCGAAGAGGGCAAGCTCGTCAGCGGTGTCGCCAAGAACATCACCGACTACGGGGTCTTCGTCGATCTCGGCGGTCTTGACGGGTTGCTCCACATCACCGACATTTCCTGGGGCCGAGTCGGGCACCCGAGCGAATACTTCAAGGTGGGTGATGAGGTCGATGTCGTTGTTCTGCGATTTGACAAGGAACGCGAACGGGTTTCCCTTGGATATAAACAGCGCTTTGAGGATCCCTGGATCCTCGTGCCCGAAAAATACCCGGTCGGTAAGCGTGTTCACGGCGAGGTCGTCAGTATCGTCGACTACGGAGCCTTCGTCGCTCTCGAGGAGGGCGTTGAAGGATTGGTACATGTCAGCGAGATGTCCTGGACCAAGAAGGTCAAGAACCCTCGGTCCATCCTCGACATCGGCGAGGAGATCGATGTCGTCGTCTCTGAGGTCGATGCCGACAAACGCCGCCTCTCCCTCTCTCTCCGGGCCATCGAGCCCAACCCTTGGGAGCAGGTCGCCGACACCCATCATGTGGGCAGCCGGATCAAGGGAGTCGTGCGGAATCTGACCGATTTCGGTGCATTTGTCGAAATCGTTCCAGGTGTGGATGGACTGGTCCACATTTCGGATATGTCGTGGACCCGCCGCATCAACCACCCGTCGGAAGTTGTTCAGAAGGGTGAAGAGGTCGAGGCGGTGATCACCTCCGTGGATGTCATCAACCAACGGATTTCCCTCTCGATGAAGGAACTTCTCCCCAATGAGTGGGAGGAGTATGCCAACTCCCATGGTGTCGGCGATCTGGTCAGCGGCGTGGTCACGAACATCACCGATTTCGGCGTCTTTGTCGAACTGGCCCCCGGCGTCGAGGGTCTGTGCCACATTTCGGAGATCGATCGCGATGGCGGTCTGACCCTGGCCGAGACCTTTGTGAGTGCGCAGAAGGTGACCTGCCGCATTCTCCGCATCGACTGGAACGAGAACCGCATCGGACTCTCAATGCACAGCGTGGACCAGGACGAAGAGGAACAGGGTTCCGCATCGGCCGAGGTTCCGGTTGTCGAGACCGCAATGGCTGCAGCGTTGAAGGCCATCGGCATGGGTGAGGATGAAGCCGTGCCGGCCGAGGAACCTGTTGCCGAAGAGGACGGAGTCGAGGTCCTCGCGGATGAAGCCGACGTTTCGGCAGAGGCCGAAACCGACGAGGTCGAGGAGAAGGTGGAGGTCGCTCCCGAGACAGCCGAGGAGGAGACCGAGGCAGCCGCTTCGGAGACGGTGGCGGAAGAGACCGAAGAAGCACCGGCGGCTGTGACCGAACCCGAGGCCGAGGCAGAGGAGTTGGTCGAGGCAACCGACGACGCGCCGACCGAGATCGGGGAGTCGGTGGAAGCGCCGAGTGACGACGCCGCAGCCGATGAGGCCGCGTCCGAAGGACAGGAAGACGAGCCGCAAGCCGAGGTTGACGTCGAAACCGCGGATGGTGCCGTGGATGAGGAAGAGAAGAAGCCTGGCGACGAAGACTGACTGGCCGAGGTGAGTGACCGGAGGGGGAAAGCGGGGGATTTCGAAGATGACCATGACCAAGGCCGATCTGGTTGAAAAAGTCGCTGGCAGCACAGACGTACCGCGAAAGCAGGCTGACGAGGTGGTGCAAGTCGTTCTCGACAGCATCGTGGGCGCCCTCCACCGGAACGAGAAGGTGGAGCTGCGGGGATTCGGTTCGTTCCGCATCCGTCAGCGAGACGAACGGACCGGACGCAATCCGAAGACCGGCGAGAAGGTGCATGTTCCGCCAAAGAAGATCCCCTATTTCAAGCCGGGAAAACACCTTCGCGAAGAACTTCTTCACCAGTGACCTCTGGCGTTCTTTCGTGACTGCGGACAAGACCAAGCGCAAAGAGGCCGAGGCAAAGGCCGCGGCCGACACACCGCCGAAGCCGGTTTCGAAGCTGTTGATCTTCGTTGCTTGGCTCGTGCCGGGGCTGGGCCACTGGCTGCTCGGCAAGCGGTTTCGTGCCGGGGTCTTCGCCGCCATCATCCTTGCCGCATTCATCACCGGGGTGCTGCTGAAGGGCGAATTGGCAGTTCCGCAGCAGAACAGTCCACTGTCATGGTTCTTCACCTTCGGATGCCTTGGCAACGGTGTGCTCTATTTTCTCCGTCTGATCTGGGTCAATGGTCTGGACGGTCTGCAGAGCTCTCTGTTTCCGTATGGGCTTCAGGGCGGCGGCGATCCGGTTTCGGCCGGGTTCTTCTACGGCAAGACCTTCCTCTACACCGCGGGGCTCATGAATCTCCTGGTCGTCCTCGACGTGCACGACATCGCACGAGGCGACAAGAGCTGAGATGGATCATTTCACTCTCCTCGTCTGGCACGCACTGCTGGTCGCCGTTTTCTTCGCATTTCTTTGGCGATCCGACGCTCGCGGGCGGAAAGCGCTTTTTCTCAAGACCTTTCTGATCATGGTGGTCGGCGCCGTCGTGCTGGGTTGGCTCATGTTTCCATTTCCGTGATCGACAGGATGGAGAGCCCTTCGATCACGGACGGGGAGAAGGCTCCGGAATTCGGGGAGATCGGCTCCGTCGATCGTCTGAAGAGCAACCGAAACCTCGGGCTTCGATGGGCCGCCAACATCGTGTACGGGATACTCCTGATGGTGCTGGCGCTTCTTCCGTCCACAGTTCGGGTCGCGGAACTGGCGATCTCCGACTGGTTCGCCCATGCGGTGGCGTATGGGATTCAGGCAGCCCTCGTTTTCTGGGCCTCGCTGCCGTCGCTCGGGCAGAACCGAGCCTTGGCGGTCGGAGTCCTCGGCGCCATCGGGTTCGGGGTTCTGACGGAAGGTCTACAACTTTTGCAGCCGGGGCGATCGGTGGAGTTCAAGGATCTCGTCGCCAACACCATCGGCGCGTTGTTGGTGTGCGTCATCATCGCAGGTGTGAGCCGGTTCGGCACTGGGGCCAAGCGGTGACCCTTCCGCTCATGATTGTTGCCGGCGAGGTCTCCGGGGATCTCCACGCCGGGAATATGCTGGCCGAGCTTCGAGCTCTCGAACCCGGTGTCGACGCATTCGGAGTTGGTGGCGAACGTCTCGCGAGCAACGGGCTCGCCTGTGTCGCCACCACGGACGAGTTGGCTCATATGGGTCTGGTCGAGGTGCTGAGCGAGCTGCCTCGGATCCGACGGATCATGCAACGACTGGTGGACGAAGCCGAGCGGCGTCAACCCAGACTGGCGGTGTTGGTTGATTCCCCCGACTTCAATCTCCGCCTCGCGGCCAGACTTCGCCGGATCGGAATCCCGGTTGTCCTCTACGTTTCTCCACAGCTTTGGGCCTGGCGGCGTGGACGGGTGCGAGTGGTTCGCCGTTTGGCCAGAGAGGTCCTGTGCCTCCTGCCCTTCGAGGTGCCGTTCTATGCCGAGCACGATGTCGCGGCTCGCTACGTCGGTCATCCTCTGGTTGACGACGTGGCGAGGGATGGATTGCTAAACCATCAGGTGAGCAGGGTGGCAGGCAAGATCGCACTCCTGCCCGGATCGCGTTCCATGGAGATTCGGCAACTCCTGCCGACCATGATTCAAACCGTCCGCGACCTCGGTTCCGAGGATTTCTCGGAGGCGGTGCTCATCGAGGCTCCCGGGGTGGGTGCGGTTGTGGACGAGGTCTTTGCCGACCAGGGCGGTGGTGGAGAGATTCGACGGGTGAGCGGGTCCGACCGCCGACGCGAGCTCGCCTCGTGCGTTCTTGCCTGGACGGCATCGGGCACGGCCACGCTCGAGTGTGCGTTGCTGGATATCCCCATGGTGGTCGGCTATCGTCTGCAGGCGCTTTCCTACGCCGTGGCCCGGCTGTTGGTGCGAGTGCCCCACGTGGCGCTTGTCAACCTCATCGCCGAGGAGAGGGTCGCGCCCGAGCTCATTCAGAGCGATTGGCGAGCCGACAACCTGGCTGAGATTTCACGGCGGCTGCTCGGTGGCGGCGCCGATGAACAGCGGCCGGCCTTGGAGCGTGTACGGCGACGGATGGGGCCTCCGGGCGCCTCTCGACGCGCCGCCGAGGCCGTCCTCGAGTCGTGTTGAGTTCGACAGCGGACAACCCGCAACCGCAGATTGACACCGAGGAAGCGGAAACGAGCCGTCTTGGAACCGGAACGAGCCCAGTGGTAGAATCGCGCGCTCGGAGGACCCATGAGCGGCGCGGATACCGACGACAGACCCAACGACCGGTCGAAAACCGTCAAGGTCGGGATGATCAGCCTCGGCTGTGCCAAAAACCTGGTTGACGGCGAGGTGATGTTGGGCCACCTCGAATCGGGAGGCATCGAGGTCACGGCGGATGCCGGCGAGGCCGATGTCGTCGTTGTCAACACCTGTGGTTTCGTCAACGACGCCAAGGCGGAATCCATCGACTCGATTCTCGAGGTGGTCGAGGCGAAGAAGACGGGACGGGTTCGGCGACTCGTGGTGTCGGGCTGTATGGCGCAGGCCTATGCCGAGGAACTCAAGACGGAAATCCCCGAGATCGATGCATTCATCGGTCTCGACGAGCTCGAGAAGGTCGCCGCCGCGGTGCGTGGTGAGCTCGAAGACCACCTGCCTGATCAGCGTGGCGCCATCCGGTTGTACGACCACTCCAACCCGCGTCTGTTGTCGACCAGCGGCTATGCCTATCTCAAGGTCGCCGAGGGGTGCGGTAATCCGTGCTCGTTCTGCCACATCCCGGCGATGCGGGGCGGATTCCGCTCGCGGGCTCTCGGTGATCTGGTGGCCGAGGCCAAGCGACTGGAGGCCGCCGGGGTTCGGGAGCTCGTGCTCATTGCCCAGGACACCACCAGGTACGGCGAGGACCTCGGGATCGACCACGGCCTGCGACGGCTCGTCGAAGTGCTTCTCGAGGAGACGGAAATCCCCTGGATCCGTTTTCTCTATGCCTATCCCTCGACCTTGGACGAGAGTCTGTTCGAGGTCATGGCCTCCAATGATCGCTTTGTCTCGTACCTCGACATCCCGCTCCAGCACGCCAGTCGAAAGGTCCTCAAGGCCATGCGACGCGGCGGCGATGCGCGGAGCTATGCCGCCCTCATCGATCGCGCACGGGCGACGGTCCCCGATATCGCGCTGCGAACAACGTTCATCGTCGGTTTCCCCGGCGAGGGGGAACGGGAGATCGAGGAACTCATGGACTTCGTCGAAGCCGTTCGATTCGATCATCTCGGTGTCTTCAGCTATTCGTGGCAGGAAGAGAACCCCGGTGCGGATCTCGGTGATCCGGTGCCCGAGGAGGTCAAGGCGGAACGGCGAGCACGCGTGCTCGAAGTTCAACAGGCGGTGTCTCTGGCCCTAAACGAGGCCCTGGTGGGAAAGCTGCTTCCCGCCATGGTGGTTGGACCACTGGCCGAAATGGAGCTCCTGACCGAGGGCAGGCTGAAACGGCAGGCACCGGAGATCGACGGTCGACTTCTGATCAACGACGGCATCGCCGCGCCCGGTTCCCTCATCGAGGCCGAGATCACCGAGGCCCATCCCTACGACGTGGTCGGACGAATGATTCGAGTGGTCAGGGAGCCGGCGAGGGGGTCTCGAATGCTCCCGGTGATCGGTTGACGGTGGGGTCGTGAAGATATTCAGAGACCCTCTTGGTTCGGATGAGCCTCCCCGCGGTGCGGTCATGACCATCGGGAACTTCGATGGTGTGCATCTCGGGCATCAGGCGATCCTCCGATACGTGGTGGATCGGGCGGAGGAGCTTGGGACCGCAGCGTCGACGATGACTTTCGACCCTCACCCGGTGAAGTTGTTGCGGCCTCGCATGGCGCCTCGGCTGCTGTCGAATCTCGATCAACGTCTCGAGCTCATCGAACGGACCGGGATGAAGACCGCCCTCGTGGTTCCGTTCACCCACCGGCTCGCGCGGATGCCGGCCGAGGACTTCGTCAGAGACGTCCTTGTGGACCGACTCGGAATCGAAGAGGCGTACATCGGCGCCAACTTCCGTTTCGGCGCCGATCGCGGGGGTGACGTCGCTCTGCTCGAGAGAATGGGTCGTGAGCTCGGGTTCAAGGCCGCAGCATCACCGATCGTCGAGCTGGATGGGGGAGTGGTATCGTCAACGCGGGTCCGTCAGGCGGTCGCGGATGGCCGGGTCGAAGAGGCGGCGTCGATGCTCGGACGGCACGTGTTCATCGACGGTTGCGTGCTTGAAGGAAAGCGGCTGGGGCGAAAGCTCGGTTTTCCGACCCTCAACATCGAGGTCGAGAACGAGATCGAACCTGCCTGCGGCGTCTACGTCAGCGCGGTCCACATTCCTTCCTTTGGGCGGACCTTCTCCTCGGTCACCAACGTCGGCACCCGCCCAACCGTTTATGAGAACTCGATTCTGACCATCGAAACCCACCTCCTTGACTTCACGGCGGATGTCTACCGCGAATCGGTGAGGTTGTTCTTTGTCAAGCGGTTGCGCGACGAGGTGAGCTTTCCGTCAACAGTCCAGCTCATGGCCCAGATTCAGAAGGATGTCGAGGCGAGCAGACTGTACTTTCTGCAGAACTCCATCGAAGATCTCGATTTCATCGTTCCGTGACCCCATTCGACATCGCCGCCCTGCTTGCTGCGTTGGCCCTGTCGACAGGATTCCTCGTTGCGGTGGTCGCGGCGGTCTGGTGGTTCGACCGCTACGATCGGGAACCCCTTCACCTCGTGGCGGCGGTCTTTCTCTGGGGCGCCCTCGCAGCACCGGTCCTCGCGGTTGCCGGGGCTTCGACTCTGGGCGCCATCTCGAGTCTGGGCACGACGGCCATGATCGGCTGGCTCGGTCCCCTCCTCGAGGAGATGGCGAAGGCCATGGGAGTGGTCCTTGTCGTCATTCTGTCGAAGGAGTTCGACAACCCGACCGATGGTCTCGTGTACGGGACGGCGAGCGGGCTGGGTTTTGCCGTGACCGAAAACCTCGTGTATGCGGCGGCCGGTGCGGGCGGGATCGCTCTCCAGGATGGTCTGACGCTGGTCGTGGTGCGCACCGCCATGGCAGCAGGTATTCACGCCGTGTCCTCAGCCGCCTTCGGGGGCTGCCTCGGCTTCGCCTATCTGTCGAGGAATCGAGCCGAGCGAGCGGTTTGGTTGCTGATCGGGCTGATAGGTGCGGCGGCGATCCACTCGGGATGGAACCTGATGTTGCTTCGGCTGGCGTCGGTTGATGACCCGGATACCATGGCGCGCTTACTCGTTGCGATTCCCGTCCTCTACGTGCTCTATCTCGTGACGTTGTTCGTCTTTCTCCGGTCGGAACAGCAGATTCTCGGCCGGGAGCTGGCAGAAGAGGTCGAGCTCGATGTGGTACCCGATTGGGTTCTCGAGGTGATCCCTTTCTACCGTCGACGCATTCGATCCGAGTGGTGGCCGTCCCGCCGGGAACGAACGGTATTGGCTCGGCTACTGACCCGGCTCGCGTTCAGAAAACACGCGGTGAAACGACTCCCGGAGGAGGAGTCGCAGATCGCCGGTCTGGAGATCGTGCGGTTGCGGCAGCGGATTCGTGCCATGCTCCAATGTCAAACATCTGTTGAAGGTGAGCAGCGGGAGAGTTGAAGCGCGATTCCCTGGCCTATGATGGTTTCATGGCAGATCGCATCGCAGACCTCACATCAGATGAGTTGATGGCACTGGTCCGCGACGGCGGCCTGGATGACTTCCAGATTCTCGACGTTCTCAGAAATCCTTTCTGCACTCCCCAGATCGCGGAGTTGTTTGCGTCTTCTCGGGATCACCTCGGGACTCGGGCGATCAGGGAGAAGCTGGCCGGATTTCCGGGGCTCAGCAACGCGCAGGCGATCGGTCTTCTCGGTTCGTTGCCATGGTCATCGTTGTTGGCGGTTGCCCAGACCCCCAAGACACCACCGTTGGTGCGCCGTCAGGCCGAGCGAAAACTGATCCACCAGGTGCCGACCATGGCTCGAGGCGAGAAGATCGCCATGGCCCGCCGCGCACACCGCGCGCTTTTTCCGGCGTTGATCGGCAGTCGCGACGACAAGATACTCACGGCTCTTCTCGACAATCCTCGCTTGGTCGAGAACGATCTGGTGGTTCTCATCAACACCGGTGAGCCGCCCATCGAGTTCGTCTCCGCCGTCGCGCGCCACCACCGTTGGGGTCAGATTTATGGGGTTCGGAAGGTCATCGTCGAGAGTCCCCGAAGCCCGCTGCCCCTCGCCCTCAGCATCCTGGTGCAGCTGCCGAGAACGGATCAGAAACGGATCGCCGATCGAGAGGATGTCGCCGCGCGCGTGCGATCGGCAGCCGCGGCTCTCCTCGAAAGGTCGAAAACCGACGAGGGCGACCGGTCCTCGGTCTGAATACCCGGCAGAATCACCCACGATGGTGATAAGATCAATCGGTGGTGAAGCTTAACGATGGTGATCCGGTCACTCCCGCGGTCTTCGGGGAGCAGTTGCGGCTTACCCGCGAAGGTGCGGGACTGAGAATCGAGGATATCGCCGCCGAGACCAAGGTTTCCAAGGCGATTCTCAACGGTCTCGAACAGGGAAACTTCAAATTTCTGCCCGAGAGGGTGTTCTGTCGGAGTTTTGTGGCCCAGTATGCCCGCACCATCGGTGTCGAAGATGGCCCGTTGCTCGAGTCCTTTGACCGGGCATGGGAGGAGTACTCCGCCGCATCGGGTGCATATTCCAACCTCGAGATTCTGACCGATGACCTCGGGCGTTCGATCAGGTGGCGTTTTTGGATTCCAATCACCGCCGGTGTGGCGATATTGCTGGTCGCCGCAGCGGTGATCCTTCGGGGATCGACGTCGCCTGGTGAGGGACTCGTGCCGGACCCCCGTCGTTCAGGTGTGAGGACTGTGACGGCGGCTCTGGCAGCCAGTCCTGTGGCCAAGCCCACGCCACAGCTTCAGCCGGCACGAACCAAGATCGTGGATGACGAGGATGAATCGATGGTGCGAATGACGGTCGAGGTCAATTTGGGAACGGAGTGTTGGATTCACTTCCGCGACCGCGATGGGATGACTGGACAACAGCTTCTGACGAACGGCCAGCGTCTCGCCCTCGAGCTCGTGGGTCCGGTGAAGCTCACCGTCGGAAACGCCGGCGCGGTTCGATTGACCGTAGATGGAACGACCTACCGTGATCTCGGGCTGCCGGGACAGGTCATTCACACCGAGGTGACCCAGCAGGGCCTCAATCCGCTGGGGTCGGGAGAATCCGAGAGCTGATGGCGCGCTTCGAGACCACCAGTGAGCTCCTTGCCGGGATCCTCGAGGGACAGGTCCCTCGCCAGGTCAGGCTTTTTGCGGCTCAGGGGCTTCTGCCGATTCCTCGGGAAGATCTCTTTCGTCTGCAGGTCATGCTCTCAACGGATCCCGACGACGAGCTTGCCGAAGTCTCCAAGAGCTCCGTCGCCGAGGTGGAAGCGGAGTCGATCGTCGATTGGCTCAAGAACTATGACCTCGAGCCCATGGTCCTCGATCTTGTGATTCGGCTTCGGGAAGAGGAGACGATCTGGGTCGAGGTGGCTCGGCACGCGGAGGTTTCGGACGAGACCATTCGGATTCTCGCCAAGAACGGCCCCGCGATGGTGCAGGACATCGTCATCACCAACCAGGTCCGAATCTTCGGTTGCCTCGAGATCCTCGACGACCTTCGGAACAACACGAGGGTGACCGAGTCCGTCCTCCGCCGGGTTCAGGAGTTCGAGCACGAGTTCATCGAGAAGGCGATCGCTGCGGAAGAAGCCATCGCCGCGGGCGAGGCACCGACCATCGAAGACGCTCTCGAATCACTGCGGCTGATCGGCGCCCACATCCCCGAGCTCGAGAGGTTGCCCTATCTCGGTTCGGACGAAGATGCCGGTGTCCGCGATGCAGTTGGCAAGCTGGGTGGAAAACAGTCGACCTTTGCCCGATTGGTCAACATGAGCATCAAGGACAAGGTGATGTGCGCGCTCAAGGGATCGCGGGATGAGCGGGCGATCCTGATCAACTCGCGTAATCGCCTGGTGGTGCGGGGTGTGTTGGGCAGCCCCAAGTTGAGCGACTCTGAAGTGGAAGTGTTCGCGGGTCTCCGGACCGTAGACTCCGAGGTCCTTCGAGTCATCTACCGAAATCCCCGCTGGATGCGGCGGTACCAGGTGGTGTGGCAACTCGTTTCGAATCCGAAGACCCCGGTTGACTTGGGCATGCGGCTGATCAATCGGCTCAATGTTCGTGATTTGAAGAGGATCTCTACGAGCCGGAACATCAACCCGGTCATCCGTCGCACTGCAGTCAGTTTTGCCGAAAGGAGACGTTGAAATCTCCACTTCTGATCCGGAATCCCGTTGTAGAGCAAAGCGTTGCAGTTCAAGAGATCGTTGATTTGAACCCACGATTATGGTAGTTAATTCAATGCGGAACGTGACCGCAAATACACCGTGAGAAGATAATGGCAACTGGATTCACTCTGTACGACATCCTCGGGGTCGAACGAGATGCGAACGAGGTGCAGATACGTTCAGCTTTTCGCAAGCTGACCTTCAAGCACCACCCCGACCGGTACTCCGGGGATGACCGGCCGAAGGCCGAAGAACGATTCCAGGAAATCACCGAGGCCTTCAACGTCCTCAGTCGTCCCGAGAGTCGCAAGAAGTACGACGACGATCTCGCTCAAGGACCTCCGGGAGGCGGCGGCGCCACGATGGACCGTAAGGAGATCGCGCGCCGTCTCGCCGCGAAGGGGTCGCAGACCATGCGTGAGGGAAGACTGAACGATGCCTTGTCCGAGCTCAAGTCGGCTCTCGATCACGATGAAGATTGCTCACGTGCCCACTACTTCATGGGTGTTGGGCTAGGCAAGATCGGTGGACGTGAGAAGGAAGCGCTGCGCCATCTGGAGCGGGCCACATCCCTTGAGCCGGGGAACGCCGTGATGCTGGGCGAAGCTGCGAGCATCGCCCTCAAGATCGGAATGAAGGCGCGTGCCCAACGGCTGGCCGACGAGGCGCTGAGCTTCGACCCCACCAACAAGAAGGCCGCCAAGGTGCTTCAGGAATTGCGGAACGCGGAAGGTTCTCAGCCCGGTGAAGGGCTCCTGGGTCGCCTCCGGCGGAAGGGTTGAGCAATTGGCGATCAATCCCAATCGCGTGGTTGGATATCGACTCCAGGTCTCCGGCACCACCGATGTCGGACGCAAGCGGCAGCTCAACGAAGATGTGTTCCTCGTCGATGAAGAGCTGGGCGTGTACCTGGTAGCGGATGGAATGGGCGGTCACGCAGCCGGAGAAGTGGCCTCCAGGTTGGCCGCGGATGAGATCTTCCGGGGCTTCAGTGGTCGATCGACACTCACTCAGGAGAACTGGCCGGAGCACTGGGACATGGACCGGAGCGCGACGGCGAATTTCCTGGTCGATGCTGTGCTCGCGGGACACGAACGAGTGACGAATGCTGTAAATCGGGACCCGAACCTCAAGGGAATGGGGACGACTGTGGTCGTCGCCGTCCATCCTGCCGCAAGCCGGAATCTGGTGATCTGTCATGTTGGTGACAGCCGCGCCTACCGTTTTCGGCGCAATCGACTCGAGGTTCTGACCGAAGACCACTCGTGGGTGCATGAGCAGGTGGCCGCAGGGTTCCTCACCGAGGAAGCCGCGCGAACCCACCCATTGAAAAACGTCGTCACTCAGGCTCTCGGCGGGAGTGCCGAACCGAGGGTGGACTTCCTCGAGACCGAGATGATGAACGGCGACGTCTATCTCCTCTGCTCGGACGGCTTGAACTCCATGCTCACCGACGACGAAATCTCAGCGCTGCTCGCCGAAGACATCTCCCTCGACGATCGGGCCGAAAAGCTCGTCGAGTCGGCCAACGAGCGCGGCGGCAACGACAACATCACCGTGGTCCTGCTCGAAGCTTCGCAGATCAGCGCCGACGGGTGATTTCCCGCGCTTCGGGCTTGTCCCAACCAAAACTCATCGGTCCGGCACCGGGTGCGAAATACCGGCAGCGTGTGCGACTGCCTCTGATTGATGTGAGGTCTCATGGACGATTTCAAGCTCCGACCGAATCCCAGCTTTTCCGGCGTGACGGGTCCTTTGCTTCTCGTGATCCTCGATGGTGTGGGTCTCTACCGAGGCCGGGCTGACGGCTACCCGGCGAACGCAGTCGATCTCGCCTCGACGCCGAATCTGGACAGATTCATGGCCACCGCTCCCGTGCGGATGCAACTGAAAGCCCACGGGACCGCTGTCGGGCTTCCCGGCGATGGCGACATGGGCAACTCCGAGGTTGGTCACAACGCCATGGGCGCCGGCAGGATCTTTGCTCAGGGGGCAAAACTCGTCAGTGACGCCGTCGCGACCGGGGCACTTTTCTCGGGTTCCGTTTGGCGCCGGTTGATCGACGAGGTTCGCGACAGAGAATCCACCTTCCACCTCATCGGCCTCCTTTCCGACGGTAATGTCCACAGCCACATCGATCACGTTGAGGCCATGATCGGCAAGCTTGCCGAACAGGGTGTTCGGAGGATCCGGCTCCACGCTCTCGCGGATGGACGTGATGTCGACCCTGTCACGTTTCACCTTTACCTCGAGCGGGTGGAGAAGCTCTTTGGGAAGCTGGCCGGGCGGGGACTCGACGCCGCGATCGCATCGGGAGGCGGGCGCATGGTCATCACCATGGATCGCTACGGCGCCAATTGGGAGATGGTTCGCCTCGGGTGGGAAACCCACGTTCTCGGGCAGGGTCGGGGATTTGGTTCGGCGCTGGAGGCGGTGGCGACTCTCAGGGAGGAGAATCCGGGTGTCATCGATCAGGACTTGCCGCCGTTCGTGATTCGAGACGAGGATGGCCGGGCCATCGGGAAGATCGTGGATGGTGATGCGGTCGTGTTCTTCAACTTCCGCGGCGATCGGGCGATCGAGATCTCGCGGGCGTTCACCGAAACCGATTTTTCCCATTTCGACCGTGCGCGCATGCCCGATGTGAGCTACGCCGGGATGATGGAGTACGACGGCGACCTCGGGGTGCCGCCCCGGTACCTTGTGGAACCCCCGGCCATCGCCCGGACGGTTTCCGAGTACCTTGTTCACAACGGTGTCTCCCAGCTGGCGACGGCCGAAACCCAGAAGTTCGGACACGTGACCTACTTCTGGAATGGGAACAACTCGGAGAAATTCGACCCGGAGCTCGAGGAGTGGGTGGAGATCACAAGCGATGTCATCCCGTTCGAGCAGGCCCCGGCCATGAAGGCGCGGGAGGTCTGCCAGGTGGTGCTCGATGGTCTCGCGGATGACCGGTTTCGCTTTCTCAGGGTCAACTTCGCCAACGGCGACATGGTGGGTCACACCGGGGTGCTCGATGCCGCCGTCGAGGCCATGGAGGTCGTGGACCGGTGCCTTGGACGCCTCGAAGAGGCGGTCGGAGAGGTGGGCGGAACAATGATCGTGACGGCCGATCACGGCAACCTCGAAATGATGCTCGAGGTTGACAAGGAGAACGGCGAAATCAAGTTGGATTCAGAGGGAAGACCCGTGGTCAAGACCAGCCACACACTGTCTCCGGTTCCATGGTTGCTCATCGGGGGTGAAGCAGGGGGGTTCGTGCCGAACCCAGAGGTCGATCGCCCCGGACTTGGGAACCTTGCCGCGACAATCCTGCTTTTGCTCGGTTTCGAGGCGCCGAACGGCTACCTGCCGCCGTTGATTTCGAAGCAATGAGGCGGCGATTTTCAGTCCGGTCCGTGAGGGTGCGCGGATTGACCCCCTCTTCGGCGCTCTGCTAGAGTCCGGCAATGGCTGCCCCAACTCTGCCTTTCCTCGAACCCATCGAGAATCTGCGAGCTCAGATCCGCGAGCTCGAGGAAGCCTCGGCCGGGTCGAAGCCGAGCCCCGCCCTGGTCAAGATGCGGCGCGCGCTGTCGGGCACCATCGACAGCGTCTTTTCGACGCTCACACCGTACCAACGGTGCCAGGTGGCTCGGCACCAGGATCGTCCCTACACTCTCGATTACGTCGCGGCTGTTTTCAGCGACTTTACCGAGCTCCATGGAGATCGTCGGTTTGCCGACGACCCGGCGGTTGTTGCGGGCTTTGCCCTCTTCGACGGCGATCCGGTGGCCGTGATCGGTCACCAGAAGGGTCGGGACACTGCCGCCAAGTTGCACCGGAACTTCGGCATGCCCCGGCCGGAGGGATACCGCAAGGCGCTTCGGATCATGGAGCTGGCAGCCCGCTATCGGCGGCCGGTGATCTCGTTCATCGACACGCCGGGAGCCTATCCCGGGATCGATGCCGAAGAGCGGGGACAGGCGGAGGCCATCGCCTTCAATCTCATGGAGATGGCGCGACTTCCGGTTCCCATCGTCGTGGTGGTCACGGGGGAAGGCGGATCCGGTGGTGCTCTTGGTCTGGGAGTGGGTGACCGCATCCTGATGCTCGAGCACGCCGTCTACTCGGTGATCTCACCCGAGGGCTGTGCTGCGATTCTGTGGAAGGACCAGGCGCGTGCCGAGGACGCCGCTCGGGCTCTTCGTCTTACGGCAAAAGACCTCAAATCCCTCGGCGTCATCGACGAGATCCTCCCCGAACCCGCGGGCGGAGCACACATGGAACCGCAAACGATGGCCAAGACCGTGGAGACCGGGATCAGACGTCACCTGAAACAGATCCGCAAGGTCAAACCTGACACGCTGATCGCCCGCCGGTACAAGAAATACCGCGACATGGGGATGGTCTCCGTTCGCTGAGAGAGTCGCATCCCATGCCCACCTCCCAACCGAAGGCTTCGAACTCCCTACGACGCGGGGGTGATCGCCGAGCGTTCCCATGAGCGCCGCCGGACGTTCGTGGATCAGGCACGGGTCGACCCTGCTCATCGTGGTTTTTCTGATGGCGGTTGCTTTCATCGGCTATCAGCGAACTCGGGGCAATGGCGACGGCGTTGGTTCAGTTGATCCCGGAGACGTGGGATTCGACGTGACGGATATCGCGGTCGGGCTCTACAAGGGATTCGGCTATACCGAAACATTAAACGGTCAAACCGTCTTCATCCTCAACTCGCTGCGAACGTTGAGTCTCGCATCGGGCTGGCAGGAGATCGAAGGGGTGAGGCTGCAGCTGTTCAACAAGGGTGAGCTGGGGCCGATTCTGACCGCCGAACGAGCCAACTACAACATCGAGACCAAGGAGGCGCGGCTCGAGGGAGGAATCCACGTCGAGTTCCCCAATGGCGCGTTTCTGAATACCGAGGCGGGGAGATTCGAGTCCCGGAAGCAGGTCTTCATTTCCGAGGGTCCGGTGCTGTATGTCGATGGACCTACCTTCGGCCAGGCGGAGCAGGCGAGCTACAACCTCGACGAAGATTGGGTGAAGCTTGAAGGCAACGCAGCGCTGAGAGCTGAAGATGGAGCCATGCTGGTGGCCCCACGGATGGTGTACAGACGGGATGAGCGAACGGTCGTGTTTTCCGATGGCGTGGAGCTCACCAAGGGTCTCTCACGACTCGCGGCGCCGAAAGCCACCGCGTGGCTGGCTTCGGATGACGGTCCTCCGGAGAAGATCGAGATGACGGGCGGAGTGGATGTGAACACCATCGTGGAGTCCACCGGCGCCCTGGTCGAGATGTGGGGGGAAAGGGTCGTCACGCAGCGGGATGTTCAAGGCGACTGGCAGGTGAAGATCCGGACTTCGGGTCCGTGGGTCGAGGTGCGTTTCCTCGGTGGTCCGGACTACTACGAACGCACGATGCAGACCTCGATTCTCAGCGCCGTGATCGGCGAGGACGGAATTATCAGCATGAAGGCCGACAAAAGGATCTGCCTGGACGAAATTCCCAGGGAGGGACCGAGGCGCTCGGCCTCGGCGGAGGCGGCCCGGGGCTGGTTCAACGCCGGTCAACTCACGGATGTCGAGCTCGAGGGTGATGTGGAAATTCGGGCCGAGGAGATCCTCGCGACGGGGCAACGAGCGCGGTTGATCAAGGCCTCGGGCCTTGTCATGCTCCAAGGGGACCCCACCGGCCGGAAACGTGTGGGACTGGATTCCGATCAGGGTCGGATGTCGTGTGATGAGGCGACTCTTTACGATCGAGAGGGCAGAATCGAAGCCCGGGGTCAGATTCACGGCGAGCTGAGGAATGTCCGTCTTCTCGGTTCGGACGGTCCTGATGAGGGCGAGGAACCGGTCCGGTTTGCCGGGGAAGTCCTTGAAGTCAGCGCCGATGGGGGCGTGTACTCTCTCCGCGACAATGCCAGGATATGGCAGGGCCACAAGCTGCTTCTGGCCGACGATGTACGCTTCATGAAAGAGTCCGAGTCGGTGGTGGCGCGTGGTCATGTGCGGGCGACGTTCCCCGCCGATCAGATGGATGACACGGCGTCCAAGGATCAGGATGTCGTCGTGGTCTCTCGCTCGCTCGACTACGACGCGCTCGAAGGGAGTGCGGTTTTTCGCGGATCCGTCCACTACGCAGATCCGAAGCACACGCTCTCGGCCAACCGGTTGGCCATCGCATTCGACGAGGACGACGAGGTCTCCGATGTCGAGGCGGAGGGCGCGGTGGAGATCCAGGATCTGGTGATGGGACGGAGACTCACCGGTCAACACGCTTTGCGCGTGGTGACCGGCCAGGTCATCACGGTGACCGGATCACCGGCACAGCTCACCGATGAGCGTGGCAACGTGGCTTCCGGCGAATCGTTGACCTGGAATCAGGCCGATGGTACGGTCTCGATCGGTGGCGGCACAGAGCTCATCTACTACCCGGAGGAACAACCCTGAGCCCCAAAGCGCTCGACCTTGTCGCGCATGATTTGAGGAAGTCCTATCGTGGGCGTTCGGTGGTTGACGGCGTGTCGCTGAATATCGCTCCGGGGGAGATCGTCGGTCTGCTGGGCCCGAACGGAGCCGGCAAAACGACCACCTTTTATATGATCGTCGGACTGATCGAACCGGATCAGGGGCGAGTGGTCCTGGGCGAGCGTGACATCACAGCCAGGGCCATGTATAGGAGGGCCCGGATGGGTGTGGCCTATCTCGCCCAGGAACCGAGTGCCTTCAAACATCTCTCGGTCGAGGACAATATCTGGCTGATTCTGGAGGCATTGGGGGTGGACTCGGGGACCGCGCATCGGAGGATCGGCAAGCTGCTGCGGGATTTCGGGCTCGTGAATCTCAAGACTCAGCGTGCAGAGACTCTCTCAGGTGGTGAACGACGGCGGCTCGAAATCGCTCGCGCACTGGCCACCGAACCCACCTTTATTTTGCTCGATGAGCCTTTCGCCGGTATCGACCCGATTGCGGTGCTCGATCTCCAGCGCATCATTGCACATCTTAAGTCTTTGGGAATAGGCGTTTTAATTACAGATCACAATGTTCGAGAGACGTTGAAGATCACCGACCGCGCCTATATAATCAAAGACGGCAAGATTTTTGCAACAGGGCATCCAGTCGAACTTGCCGGTAACGAGGATGTGCGCAGGATTTATCTTGGCGAGGACTTTCAACTGTAGCGTTGCAGATCACGATCGACCGGTCCTACGCGGTCGGGAAAGAACACGTACACACGGGTGTCGACAAGGTCGCGGCTCGGTGAACCGCCGGTGCTGCAAGCTGAATTTGAGTCATCCGGGGTCAGAGTGAGATAGCGAGAACCATGGCGCTCGAACAAAAACTCCGACTGAAGTTGGCCCAGCGATTGGTGATGACACCATCGCTGCAGCAGGCCATCAAGTTGCTCCAGCTCTCTCGGTTGGAGCTCGAGGAGACTTTGGCGCAGGAGATCCTCGAAAACCCGGTCCTCGACGTCGAGGAGGCCGAGGACGTCGCGGCACCGGAAACCGAGGGTTCCGAGACCGACGCGGCGGCTGCGGCATCCGAGACCGATACGGGGGAGACGAGTCGTGCCGAGGACACGACCGAGGCCGGCGATGGCGAGGATGTGTTGCCGACGGAGGAGGAAGCCTACGGGGACATCGATGTCGAGGCCTTCTTTTCCGACTACCTCGCAGATCATCGGCCCGAGGGACCCTCCATGGCGGCTGCCGATCCGGGGAACGGTGTTCCACTCGAGAATGTCATCTCGGTAGCCGGAGGTCTCGCCGATCATCTTCTCTGGCAGCTGCGCATGATGGATTGTGATGAGCGGACATTGGCCATCGCCACTTACATCGTCGGTAATCTTGACGAAGACGGTTTTCTCCACGTTTCGGACGAGGAGATTTTTGCGGCGACGGCAGCGGCACCCGAGGAGATCGAGAAGGCTCTGGCCACGGTTCGGGCTCTTGATCCACCCGGAGTCGTGGCAAGGTCGCTGCAGGAGTGCCTGGTCATGCAGCTCGACCTGCTCGTCGCGGTCGCGGACGACGACGAGGAGAGGGAACTCCTGACTCGGGCGCGTCACGTGGTCGCGGAGCACTGGGACGAGCTGCTGCATCAGCGGTGGGAAAAGCTCGCGACGGTGTGCGGCTGCGAGGTCGGTGAGTTGAAAAGTCTGGTCGAGGTGATTCACCGCCTCGAACCCAAGCCCGGCGGTGTTTTTCACCAGGAGCAGAATCAGTACATCGAACCGGATGTCCACATCAGAAAGGTCGATGACGAGTACACGATCCACCTCAACGATGACGGTCTGCCGAAACTCCGGATCAACTCGCGGTACGCTCGAATGCTCGAGGGAGCCCCGCTGGACCCGCAGGTTGCGGGCTATCTGCGCGAGAAGATGCGCAGCGCGGTCTGGTTGATGAAGAGCATCGACCAACGTCAACGGACAATCTACAAGGTTGCGATGAGCATCGTGACCTACCAACGGAACTTCCTCGATCACGGAATCGAACATCTCAAACCCATGGTTCTTCGGCAGGTGGCCGAAGATATCGGAATGCACGAATCCACCATCTCGAGGGTGGTGAGCAACAAGTACATGTACACGCCACGCGGTCTCTTCCCGATGAAGTACTTCTTCCACTCGGGGGTTGACTCGGCGCGGGGCGAGAACGTCTCGTCGTTGGTGGTGAAGGAACGGATTAGGAAACTGGTGGAAGCCGAGGACCCCTCGAGACCTCTCTCGGATTCGAAGATCATGCGGATGCTCCAGCGCGAGGGAATCCGTTTGGCTCGGAGAACGGTTGCCAAATATCGTGAAGAGATGGCGATTCCATCATCCGATAAACGAAAAAAGGTTTTCTAAACGGAGTCAACATGAGAGTGGATTACATTGCCCGGAAAGTTACCCTGGACGACAGCTTCCGTCAGTTGACGGAAAAGAAGCTGGCCAAGATCACCAAGTACTTCAACGACATTCTCGATATGCGGGTGGAGGTTTCGCAGGAACGTCATCTCTATGTTGTGGACCTTTTTGTCAAGGGGAAGGACTTCGACATCAAGTCCACCACCCAACACAAGGAACTCACCGCCGCAATCCAGGAGGGTGTTGACAAGCTCGAGATGCAGGCCCGCCGCGCGAAGGCGCGACTCAAGGACCACAAGGCACGAGGCGGTGAGGTCAGAAAAGTTCAGGACTGGGAGGTCGAGGTCCTCGAAACCGCTTCGGCAACTACCGGGCCGCCGCAGATCGTCGAGCGCTCGAGCATCCCGATCAAACCGATGACCGTCGAAGACGCGATCATGCAACTGGAGAAGAGTACCGATCAGTTCATGGTCTTCCGCAACGCCACCAGTGATCGGATCAATGTCCTTTACCGACGGAATGACAACCAACTCGGGTTGATCACCCCCGAGCTTTGATGAAGATCCGAGACGCCGTACGACCGGAGCTGGTCTTCTTGGGCCTCAATGCTGAGAGCACCGACGACGCCCTCTCCGTCATGGCGCATGAGCTGTCTCTCGCGGCCGGGCTTGACGCCGCATTGGTCGACAGCGCTCTGAACGAACGGGAGAAGCTCGGTTCCACATCGGTTGGAAACGGCTTTGCGATTCCGCACTGCAAGCTCTCGAACCTGGACGATATCTTGGTCGCGCTCGCCGGTTTTGACACCGGGGTGGACTTCTGCGATTCCAAGAACCACGAACCCGTTCGTTTTTTTTTCGTCGTTCTGTCACCCCCTGATCAACCGGCCGATCATCTTCAGGTTCTGTCGCAGATTGCGCGAATTCTAAGAAACGACGATTTTCGTCGTGAGCTCCTCGAGAGCAGAGACGTCGACTCCATCGTCACGGCGATCCGGCGGGCCGCGGAGCAGGAGGGCTTGTGAAGCTCCCTCCGCCCATAGCGGTGGGTCGGCTGCTTCGGGAATCGAGGCTCGCGCCTCTCAAACTGCGGATCGTGGCCGGCGAGGGCGGACTCGACTCCCGCGAGATATACAATCCCCGGATCCAGAAGCCCGGATTGGCTCTGGCCGGGTATCTGCCGTACGTCAAGGCGGGTCGCCTTCAGATCCTCGGTGAGTCCGAGTACTCGTATCTCGAGACTCTCGGCGAAGAGACCGCCACCGATCGGCTTCGGGACATCGTCGACCTCGAGGTTCCGTGCCTCATCTCCACCAAGGGCAATCGCCCGCCCACCGCTGTGATCGAGGCGTGCAATCAGCGGAACGTTCCGCTGATGACGACGTCGGCCAAGACTTCGGAGACCATCGAGGCCATTTCCGCATTCCTCGAGGACGAGCTGGCGCCCAGGATCCAGATGCACGGTGTGCTCCTCGATGTCTTCTCGCTGGGGACACTGATCGTCGGCGATGCGGGGATCGGCAAATCCGAGTGCGCTCTCGAGCTGGTCTACCGCGGCCACCGTCTCGTGGCCGACGATCTCGTGATGGTTCGACGTACCCACAACCGAGGTCTTCTCGGGAGCCCCCACGAGCTCCTCCACAACTACCTTGAGTTGCGTGGAGTCGGCATCATCGACGTCCGCAAACACTTTGGGATGACGGCCACCCAGCCGACAGTGACGATCTCGCTGGTGATCCAGCTGATCAAGCTGAGCCCGGGAGCCAAGGCCCTCGAACAGAAGTGGCGTGAGCAGATGATGGAGCGTCCACAGGCGTGGACCTCCACTGAGACCATCCTCGGGATGGAGATCCCCAAGTACACCATGGTCGTCGCCCCGGGCCGCGATGTGGCCATCATGGTCGAGACCGCAGTGCGAAAGTGTCTCTTGGCGCAACGGGGAATCCAAGATGAACGAGATTTCCTCGAAGTTGTCAATCAGCTCGCAGAGGGGGAAGCCCATGAGTGAGCGGCGGTTCGGCGGTCCTTTCGTCATCACCGGTCTGTCAGGCTCGGGGAAGACCGTGCTGTCACGGTCGCTCGAGGATATCGGCTACCTTTGCGTCGACAATATTCCCCTCGGACTCGTGAGCTCGTTGTTCGACACCACCGACAACGACGCCGAACGACTCGCCGTGGTGCTTGATGTGAGAGCGAGGGGCATGGCCGAACGGTTCCCGGCGATCTTTCGCAACCTCAAGCTTCGCTACCCGACCCTTCGACTGGTCTTCGTTGAAGCGTCGCCGTCGGTCCTGTTGCAGAGGTACTCGGTCGCTCGGCGACCGCATCCGCTCCGGGACGGCGCAATAGAAGACTCCATCGTCGCCGAGCGGAATTCGCTCGGGGCTGTTCGGGAGCTCGCTGATCTCATCGTCGACACGACTCATCTCTCGCCCCACGAACTCCGTCGACAGGTGCTCACTCTGGGTTCCGGCGATTTCGTATCCCCGGAAGAGCTCACCGTCGAGGTTGCGAGCTTCTCCTATCTTCAGGGTGTTCCATCGACGGCCAGCTTGGTATTCGATGTCCGGTTCCTCCCGAATCCCTACTTTGAAAAGGAGCTCCGCTCCATGGCGGGTGACGATGAGCCCGTCAAGGAGTGGCTGACAGGTCAGGAAGAGGTCGAGGAGGCGATTCGTCGAATCATCGATCTCGTCCTCTATCTGGTGCCGCGGTACGACAATGAACTCAAAAGCCATCTCACAATCGCCATTGGTTGCACCGGGGGCAGACACCGGTCGGTCTACATCGCGGACCGGGTGGCATCGGCCTTGAAAGAGGCTGGGAGCAACGCTGTGCTGCGCCACCGCGACAAAGAGCAGTGGAGGTATTCATGATTCCGGTGCTCGTGCTCACGCACGGTGACCTTGCAACAGCAATCTTAGAATCTGCGCGGATGATCGACCCCCATCTGGTCGAGGATACCGATGCAGTCACTCTCCCGTGGGAGGTCGATACGGACGCGGCAACCACCGACCTTAGAAAACGATTGAAGGCGATGGATGGGGGAGATGGCGTCCTTGTGCTCACCGATATGTTCGGCGGCACTGCAACGAATCTCGCTCTGCCCTTCCTGGAGCCTGACCGCATCGAAATCGTTACCGGCGTCAATCTCCCGATGTTGGTCAAGCTGGGTTCGCTGCGCGGACTCGACATTCCGCTGCATGAGCTCTCGAGCCGGTTGGCCGCGGCCGGACAGAAGAGCATCCGGCTTGCCAGCGAGTTCCTTCGGAGGAGATAGCCCGGGCGACCGGCCGAGCTTGAAGGCAATCACGTTCAGCCGGCCGACGCCGACCCTTCACGACACCGGTTACAATAGAAATTGGCCGTCCGGAGCGAATCAACCGCCGACGGACCGGAAGACGAAATCACCACCGCAACGAGGAGTTCGAGGAATGATGGAGCAGAAGGTGATGATAATCAACAGGCTGGGCCTGCACGCACGCGCGGCGGCCAAGCTGGTGCACACCGCCAACGCCTTCACATGCGAGGTCTTCATCGGGGGAGAATTCGAGGAGGTCAACGCAAAGTCGATTCTCGGTCTTCTGACTCTTGCGGCGTCCAAGGGGACCACGGTCACCGTCCGTGCAGACGGTCCGGACGAGGAGCAGGCGGTCCTGGCACTGGTTGAGCTTTTTCACGACAAGTTCGGAGAGGGTGAATGAGCCGAACCCTGACGGGAATGGGGGTCAGCCCCGGTATCGCCATCGGGGAACCGGTGGTGCACGAGACGCGGCCCATTGCGACGCTGCGAATCACGATTCCATCCGACCAGGTCGAAGCCGAGGTTCGGCGGTTCTCGACCGCGGTGACAGCGACCGTGGACACGATCTGGGAAAATCGCGAGCGCGCCCGGTTGCAGATGGGTGACGAGTACGCAGGCATATTCGAGGCTCATCAACTCATCGCCACGGACCCCTCGTTTGTCGAACCGGTGAAGAAGATCATCCGCACCGATCGAGTCAACGCCGAGTGGGCGACCGATCAGGTGGTCGGCAAGCTCGTCGCCCGCTTCGAGGCCCTGCCGCACGCACATCTCGCCGATCGAAAGCTCGACGTCCTCGATGTCGCAACCCAGATTCTCAACAGCCTCCATGGACTCGATCTCGGTCAACTCGACCACCTCGACCGCCCGGCGATCCTGGTCGCCGATGATCTGCCGCCTTCGAAGGCGGTTCAACTTCCAATGGACAAGATCCTCGGGTTCGCGCTCGAGACCGGTGGACCCACCGCCCACACCACGATCATCGCTCGATCATTCGGAATACCGGTGATCGTCGGTGCTCAGGGGCTCTGTGAAGCCGCTCGGGAAAGTCGACTCGTTGCGCTCGACGCGTTCGAGGGCAAGATCGTCTTTGATCCCGAGCCCGCCGTTGTCGCCGAGTACGAGAATCGCCAGACCGAGTATCACGAACAGCAGTCTCAGCTTCTCGCCATGCGCGCCATGCCGTCGGTGACCCGGGACGGGCACGAAATCACCCTTCTCGCGAACATCGACCTGCCGACCGAAGTCGAGCTCGCCAAACAGTGGAACGCCGCGGGGATCGGGCTGTACCGCTCCGAGTTTCTCTACATGAAGATGAGCCCGAATCTCCCAACGGAGAAGGACCATCTCGAGGCCTACCGAGAGATCGCCACGGATATGAGTCCATTCCCGGTGACGATCCGCACCTTTGATCTTGGCGGGAGAAAGCTCGCAAGGGAGGTCATCGGCTCCACCGAAGCAAATCCCGTCCTCGGCCTGCGGGGAATTCGACTGTGTTTCTCCCAGCCGGATTTCTTTCGAACTCAGTTGCGGGCGCTGGTGCGTCTCGCCGGCGAGTTCGAACCGGGGCGTGTGAGGATCATGTTCCCCCTGATCGGCGGCATCGAGGAGTTTCGGATCGCACGCCTGTTGTTCCAGAAGATCACCGATGAGGTGCGGGCCGAGGGCCATCCGGTCAACCTGGAGGTGCCGCTGGGAGCCATGGTTGAGGTGCCCTCGATCGCGGTCATGGCCAGAGAGCTCGCCCGCGAGGCGGACTTCCTCTCGATCGGAACCAACGACCTGATTCAGTATTCGCTGGCGGTGGATCGCTCGAACGAGTTGGTGGCTCATCTCTACCGGCCGACGAGTCCCGCGATCCTGCGTCTCATCGCCAAGGTTGTGGAGGCGGGCGCCGAGGCGGGGATCCCGGTGTCCATGTGCGGTGAGATGGCTGCGGATCCACTGATGGTGCCGGTATTGCTGGGGATCGGCCTCGAGCACTTCAGCATGAATCCGCAGGCGGCACCGGTGGTCCGCGCCCTTGTCCGACAACTTTCCTACCGCGAGTCGATTCATCTCGCCCGGCAGGCGTGCAAGATGGCGACCGCTCGCGATGTCGAGGAGTTTCTTCTCGAAAAGCTTGCAATTTCCCTCGCAAAGATCAAAATTCGAGTGTAGGAGGCAACCTTGACGGTCAACCTGAGAGCACGCGTGGTGGACAAACCCTGGGGCCACGAAGAGGTCTTCGCCGAAACTCCCAACTATGTCGGGAAGATCCTGTTCATCCGAAAAGGAGAGGCCCTGAGCCTGCAGTACCACGAAGTCAAGGAAGAGACCCTGCGAGTGCTCGACGGCGAACTCGAACTGGTGGTCGGCCGGGACCCGCAAAGTCTGAAGAGCCATCTGTTGGAAAGAGGCGCGGTATTTCACGTCACACCGGGCACACTCCACCGAATGATCGCGGTGTCGGATTGCAGTCTTCTCGAGGTTTCGACCAATCATCTCGATGATGTGGTTCGACTCGAGGATCGTTACGGCCGGCAGGGAACCAGCGCTCCCTGACCGGGCAACAGCAGGAGGTGCCTCAATGGCTTGCACAACGCTTCGAACCATGGTGACGCTGGTGCTTCTGATCGGCGCGATGACGTTCACGGCAGCTTCGGAGAAGCCCACACCGACACCTACACCGGTGCCGAACGGCGACCGCAGCTTGTCGGACGTGGCCGGGAAGATCGAGCTCAACACCAAGGCCGCCGGAGCTGATGGCGCGATCGTGATCAGCAACGAAAATCTTTCCGAACTGGCCGGTAAGGGACACCTCACCGAAGTCACGAAGCAGGGTCCGAATCAGAACAAGCGCGGTCTCGCCGATGTTCAGGGAACCGGGGCCGAGGTCGAAGGACAGGCGCCGGGCTATGCCGAAAACCTCGAGAAGAAACAGCACTGGCAGGCGATGTACCAGCAACAGCTCAAGCTCGTGCAGGACTGTCGGCAACAGATCGACGTCCTCGACTATGAGATCCCTGGGCTCTGGCGGGACTTCTATTCCTGGGATGACCCTGCCTATCGGGACGGGGTGATCAAACCGAGGCTCGACAAGGCTCTCGCCCAACGTCAGAAGCTCGAGGTCGACATGCAGAGAGCCGAGGGCAAGCTCGATCAGATCCAACGGGATGCGAGGAAAGACGGAGGACAGCCGGGTTGGTTCAGGGGATTTGACAAACCGCCCACTCCAAGGCCCACAGAGGGAATCATGCCCCCCTGAGGTAGCGACTGAAAGGGATCCCGGGTGAATCCGGGCATCTCGGGAAACCCCCGGTTCTTCTCGATTGCGGCTCGCGCCCGCGGAAGGGTCTCTAGATTTGCGGAAGGGGCGCCGACAAGATAGAATCCGTCGTCGTTGAGTCTGAAAATGTGAGTGAAGATCAATCTCAATATGAAAACTTTCTTTATCGAGACCTGGGGCTGCCAGATGAATCGGCATGACAGCGAGCTGATCGAGGGGCAGTTGCGCCGTCACGGGCTGGCGCCCGCCGGGGCCGCGCGAGACGCAGACCTGGTGGTGCTGAACACCTGTTCGGTGAGGGAAAAGCCCGTGCAGAAGATCATCAGTCGCATCGGGTATCTGGCCAAGCAGAATCCGCTCACGACCATCGGTGTCTGTGGCTGCGTCGCCGAGCAGGAGGCCGGATCTCTTTTGGAGCGTTCTCGATCGGTAGGATTTGTCATCGGTCCCGGACAGACCACACGCATTGGAGAGGCCGTTCGAGCGGTTTCGCAAGGCGAGCGGCCGATTCTGACGGGGTTCGACGCCGAAGCCGAGTACAACTACCACACGATCTTCCGCAAGAGCACCACCCGTGGAATGGTGACGGTCATCGAAGGCTGCAACGAGTTCTGTACCTTCTGCATCGTGCCATACACCCGTGGCCGGGAGGTGAGTCGTCCCTTGGACCAGGTCCTCGCCGAGGTGCGTTTGCTCGCCTCCGACGGGGTGAAAGAGGTCGAGCTCCTGGGCCAGACGATCAATGCCTACCGGTGTCCCGATTCCGGCGCAGACCTCGCGCAGCTGCTCGAAAAGGTGGCTTCGGTGGACGGATTGCTCCGCGTCCGGTTCATCACTTCACATCCCCGTCACTTCGATCAGGATCTGATCGATGTCCTCGCGAGTCACCGAAACGTTTTTCGATACCTTCATTTACCGATTCAGTCGGGCTCGGACGAGATCCTGAAGCGGATGCACCGAAAGTACACCCGTCAGGAGTACCTGGATCTCGTGGGTCGGATCCGGAAGGCCGCCCCGGAGATCAACCTCTCCACCGACATCATCGTCGGATTCCCCGGTGAGACCGAAGCGGACTTCGAGGACACCATGGAACTCCTCGAGGAGGTTCGATTCGGACAGGTCTTCGCCTTCGGATTCTCTCCACGACCCAAGACACCGGCGGCGCGGTATCGGCCGCAGATCAGCGATGCCGTCAAGAGCGCGAGGCTCCAACGCCTTTTCGGGCGGTGCGATGAGATCTCTCGCGAGCTCAACCATGCGCTTGTCGGCCGATCGATTCAGGTGCTCATCGACGGGCCCAGCCGTCGAGATCCCGAACACTGGCAGGGGAGGGGAGAGGACAACCGTGTCGTCAACTTCCCCCGGTGCGGCCGCGAGGAGATCGGCGATGTGGTCGAGGTCGAGATCCGACGAGCCGGGGCTCACTCGCTGGTCGGAATGATCGTCGGAGGGGCCGTCCGTCTGCCCACCGTTTCAAACGGGTAGGTGATTGTTGTGACCCCGGACGCGGATTCGTTCTTGACATCCCTCGTCCGCCCGGACACATTGGGAATATGACAATCGAGAAGACCAGTGTTCCGGTTAAAATGTCGGTCCGCGCCCTGGTCGTCGATCCCGCGACCAACAGTCCGGTTGTGATACTCGCCAGACCGGAGGCGAACGCCTACCTGCCGATTTGGATAGGGGTCTGCGAGGCGAACGCCATCGCCATCAATCTCGAGGGCGTCGAGGTACCTCGCCCCCTCACTCACGATCTCATCGGGTCGCTGATTCATGATCTGGGCTTCACCCTCGATCATGTCTTGATCCACAGCCTTGACGATTCCATCTACCTCGCTTCGGTCCACCTCAGCAATCCCGAGGGCGACCGGTACGAGGTCGATGCCCGTCCTTCCGACGCCATTGCCATTGCCCTGAGAGCCGACGCCGATGTCCTCGTGGATTCAAGTGTTCTCGATCGAGCGATGGTGACCGAGGCGAGCCAGGAAGATGCCGTCAAGGCGGTGCTGGAGCAGATGCGTCCGGAGGACATGGGTGAGTACGAGATGTGATCTCTTCTTCACATTCGGCTCACGCGCAGGGCGCGACGAACCCCGGTCAGATACGAGATCGCGTCTCCCGTCCGATTGTGACCCAGGTCGATTGACACTCAACGAGCCGCACCCCTATGATTGTCGCCGCAAGCCTACAATAGGAGCATCCATTTCATGATCGTCGCCATCACCAACCAGAAGGGTGGAGTAGGGAAGACCACAACCGCGGTCAATCTCGCCGCCGGATTGGCGCAGAAGGGCCTCAAGACCCTTCTGGTCGATATCGATCCTCAGGCAAACTCGACCATGTCCACCACCGATCTGGGGCAGATCAACGGCAACATGTTCGATGTGATGACGGGACGCCTGGGGCTCGGCGATGTGATCATCCCCTCGGCCCAGGAGAATCTATGGCTAGCTCCATCGCGGATTGCAATGGCCAAGCTCGAGGTCTCCATGGTGGGGGAGCTGGACGCCCCTTATCGTCTGAAGGACCGGCTCGACGAGCTCGATGGTCATTACCAGGCCGTCATCATCGATACGCCTCCAACTCTCGGTTTGACGACTGTGAATGCGTTGGTGGCGGCAAGTCACGTCATCATCCCCATCCAGTCCTCGTACTTCGCGCTCGAAGGAACCGACGACCTCCTCGACACCATCGACAAGATCAAGGCCCGGCCCAACACCGAGCTGCGGGTCTTGGGCGTGCTGATTACAATGTTCGATCGTCGGACCATCCTTTCGCGGCAGGTCAGCGAAGAAATCCACGGTGTCTTCGGCAAACTCGTTTTCGACACCTACATCACGAAGTCGGTCCGTCTCGAGGAATCACCGGCGCACCAGTGCAGCATCTTCGACCACGCGCCGGACTCGAGCGGAGCCTACGAATACTACCGTCTGTGTGAGGAGGTTCTCGAGCGTGTCGGAAGCTAGCCGGAAAAACGTCGGCCTCCCGCCCCGGCGTCGGATGCGCCACGATCGCCACTATGTCGATGAGCTGGTGACTCCGAGATCGGGCGACGGTTTCGGGGTGGTGGTTCGGGTCACTCAGATTTCGTCGAATCGAGACCAGCCGAGAACCAATCTCGGCGACCTCAAAGACCTCGTTGGAAGCATCAGTCGTCACGGCGTCCTCGAGCCCTTGCTCGTGCGAAAGCGTTCGGATGGGGGATACGAGCTGATCTCCGGCGAACGGCGTTTTCACGCCGCCATGATGGCCGGCCTTGACGAGGTTCCCTGCGTCGAGCTCGAGCTCGACGACCAGGAGGCCCTCGAGATTGCGCTGATCGAGAATCTCCAGCGCAAGGATCTGACTCCATTCGAGGAAGCGGAAGGGTTCGCAACACTCGTTAATACATACAGTTACACTCACGAAGAGGTATCCGTCGCGGTCGGGCGTTCGAGGGTTACAGTTACCGAGACCCTCAAACTCCTCGAGATCCCACCCGAGGTCAGGGACGCATGTCGGCATGCCGACATCAGCGCCAAGAGCACGCTCCTCGAGATCGCTCGCGCGCCGGATCTCGAATCGATGCTCTCCCTTGTTCAGCAGATCGTCGAAGACCGCCTCGATCGTGCGGAACTTCGTCGACGGCGTCGAAACGTCTCCGATGATGATTCAAACACGGACGGCGGTGAGCAGAGAAAACCGTTCATCGTTCGCTTCCGGCCCTCCGGCGATCGGCCGTTCGGGGTTTCGCTGTCGTTTAGAACGGAGTCGGAACCCGAACCGAGGGATGTTCTCGAGGCCCTCAGGAGCCTGATTCGCGAAATCGAAGCCGGTCTCGACGGCAAACCTCAATCAGAATCAGGCTAGTCGAGAGGCGAGCCATCATCGGTTAATTTTGTATTTAGGTTTACATAATATATCTTATCGGACATTGCAATCGAGCGCGAATCTGTGGAAAACAGACCTGGTGTGGAAATTCCTGTGGAAAAGCACCGCTTCCCACTCAACCCGTCCGATGATCGGGATTTTGAGAACCGACAGCTTTGTTAGACTGTGCTCGGATTCTTGGGAGGTTTTTTGAAGTCATTCGGCCGCTTGGATCGATTTGTCATCCGCGAGGTGGCGCCCCCCGCGCTGATGGGATTGTTGGTCTACACATTCCTGCTCATGATGCGGCCGATCTTCAGCCTCGTCGAAATGGTCCTGGTGCGCGGAGTGCCCTGGGCCGACGCTTTTCGGGTACTCGCCAACACGGTTCCTCACGTCCTCGTGCTGACGGTTCCCATGAGCTTTCTCTTCGGTGTTCTCATCGCCGTCGGCAGAATGAACTCCGACAACGAGATCATCGCCCTCCAGTCCGCCGGCATTCCTGCGGTCCGCATCCTGCGACCCGTGATCCTGATCGGTGTCGTTCTCACGCTGTTGAACGGCTGGATGTACCTGGTGGTGATCCCCGACTCCAACCGGACTCTGCGGGAAATGCGGGTCTCTCTTTTCGCCAATGCCAAGAACATCGGTCGGATCGAACCCGGGGTCTTCTACGAGGAGTTTCCCAATCTCCTGCTCTATGTGCGGGAGGTGGCGGATCGTGGCGGGCGCTGGCGAGGAGTCATGATCTTCGATTCCACCGATCCGGTGGAACAGCGGCTCACCCTGGCACGGCACGGACGAATCGTCACCACCGATGACGGTGACTCCCCCGCCGTCGGGGGCGCAGAATCGGGAGCGCCGAAGCGGTGGATACTCCTCGAGGACGTGGTGAACCACCAGTTCAACCGCAGCGAACCGGAGGCCTACCGGTTCAGCCAGAGCTATCAGCAGGTCGTCCGACCCGGGGGGACGACCCGAAACGCCGGGATCTCCCGTTATCAACTCAACATGCGTGAGCGCCGAACCACATCGATCGTCAAGTACTTGCGTGAGGGTTCCTTCGATGGTACATCGGTCGAGATTCGGGAGGCGCCGGATGCGGAAAAGGAGGCGCTCCAGCGGCGGCTCGCCGTGATCGAGCTCAACCGCCGGGTGGCGATCCCGGTTGCCTGCGTGGTCTTCGGACTCCTGGCGGTGCCGCTCGGGGTGGGTTCGCGGTCGGGTGGTCGGGGGCGTGGGTTCATCGTCTCGGTGGGAGTCATCCTCGCCTACTACGTCATCAACAACAACGGCGAGCTGCTCGCGGTGGAAGGTCGGATCCCCGCCTGGACGGGAGTGTGGATCGCCAACTTCATCCTCGCCTGTGTCTCCATCTTCCTCATCACCCGGATGGGGCGTTGGATGGGCGAACGTCAAAGGCCTGAGGGAGCTTTTGCCCGGTGGGTCCGGCGGTGGAGGGCCGGCCGGCGATCGCGAGTTGTCGCCGGACAGGCGATCCCCGAGGGCGAAGCGTTGTCGGGCGGCTACCCGGTGGGTTTGCAGAGACGACGCGTGTCCACCGGATTTCCGACGATCCTGGACAAATATGTGATCCGCCGTCTTCTGGGCCCACTGGCGTTGGTTCTGGTGAGTACGTCTCTTCTGTACGTGGTCATCGACCTGACCGACAACGTTGATGACATGGCCAAGAACAGCGTGCCCTTCGACGTCATCGTTGGGTACTACCTCAATCTGGTTCCGCAGCTCATCATGGACATCATGCCTTTGGCCCTGTTGATCTCCGTTTTAATCGTCTTGACGGTCCTGGAGCGTCAACAGGAGCTCACAGCGTTCAAGGCCGGAGGGATTTCGCTCTACCGGGTCGTGGTGCCGATTCTCTTGATCGCCTCGTTGGTCGCCGGCGCCATGTGGATCCTGAGCGAGTCCGTGGTGCCCAACTCCAACCGCAAGGCCAAGCGGTTTCTCGACCGTATCAAGGGTCGTGAAACGGCTCGCTCCTACACGGCCGGGGGTCGCCAGTGGCTGCTGTCGCGAGACGACCAGAGCTTCTACAGCTTTCTCCAGTTCGATGAATCGGATCAGTCCATGGTGCGATTCACCAAATTCAGCATTGATGAGGCTATGGAGCTTCGCTTCCACCTCTTTGCTCCCCGGGTGACCTTCGCCAACGGAGCGTGGACCACACAGTCGGGGTGGTTCAGACGGATGCAGCCCGACGGGTCCTTCGAGTTCGAGATGATCACCGGACCTACGGAGGTCGGGATTGCCGAGGGTCCGGACTACTTCGCTCACGAACGTCTTCTGCCCGCCGAGATGTCGGTGAAGGAATTGCGTTCCCACATCGGTGAGCTGATCGATTCCGGTCACTACCCAGCCCGGTTGCTCGTGAGGTGGCACCAGAAGCTCGCCTATCCCCTGTCGGCGTTTCTGATGGTCTTTCTCGCCCTTCCGTTCGGCCTCAACCGTGGCGGGCGAAGGGTGACGACCATGCAGGGGATCGCGCTCGCATTGGTTCTCGGAATCGTCTACTACGTTTCGGTGGCGTTCTTCGGCAAGCTCGGCGAGGCCGAGGTCCTGCCCGCGGTCATCGGCGCCTGGGCCCCCGCCATCCTCGCTTCCCTCTTCGCCGTCAACCGGCTGACCACGCTCCGCACTTGATCAACAGGGCCCTCGTTCTCCGTAGTGAGTTCGGTCGCGGGTAGGCCGTCGTTATTGAACCGCAAGGACGCAAGGGACGCTAAGAACATCGCAAGGAATGGGACACGGATGGACTCCGTGTCCATCCGTGTACTATTTCTGCCCTGGTTTTGCGTGCTTTGCGGTGCTCTTTGCGATCTTCGCGTTCTTTGCGTTTCAAAAAATGTGCCGCCAATCGTCCACGAAAGATGAGCCGAGTGGCACCGAGTGTCGCTCTCGGACGCCGCGCCTAGAAACGATGAGCCCACCATGTCGGCATGCCGACATCAATGGTTGCTGTTGACCACCAGGTGATGGAATCGGCGTCGGAGTGGGTGGAGATCGGTGGGCCGATGGCCGGGATGGACCCGGTTGGTCAGGAGGGCGATGGCGACGCCCCTGGTCGGATCGATCCACAGCGATGTCCCCGTGAATCCGGTGTGACCGAAGGCGGATGGATCCAGCGCCGGCCCGGCGGAGCAGCCTGGCGAGGATGCCAGCTGCCAGCCGTAGCCCCTCGCCTGCTCACGGCCGGGTGTGTGATCGGAGGTGGCTCGGTCGATTTCATCGGATGTCAGAAACTCCCCCACTCCGAGGTAGATCCTCGCCAGCATCAGGACCCCCTCAATGGTGCCGAAGAGTCCGGCATTGCCGGCAACGCCGTCGAGAAATCTCGAATTTCCATCATCGGGTTTCCCCGGGCCGCAGGGCGGGATCAGATCCGAGGCGACACCGCGTTGACTCAGGAGGAGCTCTTCGGCTGCGGGTCTCCCAGCTCCACCGGCGCGAGGCAGGGAGAGATCTGGTCGGTAGCCGACCTCGTCCTCGATTCCCAGCGGTTTGACGACGCGATCGAGGAAGATCCTGCTGAGGTCTTCCCCACCGAGTCTCTCGAGCATCGCACCCAGCAGGATGAATCCGGGACAGGAGTAGACCACGTGAGCTCCGGGCTGCTCGACTTTCAGTCCGCGAAGCGCCTTGAGAGCGCTCTCGGGATTCCCGTCCGCGAGCGCATAGATCGGTTCCCAGGCGGGAAGACCGGAGCTGTGGCTCAGAAGCTGACGGACCGACAGACCGCCGACCGGGAAGCCGAGGGTTTCCGTCAGGACGTCAGCGGCGGTGGTGTCCGGTGTCAGCGTATTCTCACGCATGGCGAGGAGCGTCAGAGTTCCGACCACCAGGGGTTTGGTCAGCGATGCGAGATCAAACCACGTCCGCTCCGTCATGGGTTCAAAAGCGGGTCCGACAACCGCTCGGCCGGCGGCGACAACCTGGGGATCTTGATCCTCGATCGTCTGCCAGCCCCCGACCATCCCCGGCGCCAGCCCGCTCCGAATCGCCCCTTCGAAGAGCCGGCGAACCGTCTCGGTCCGGGATTCGATCACACCTCGACCCCACGAGGATCGCCGATGGGCATGGGTCGGCCGTCACCATCGACGTTGACATAAGTGATTTCGGCCTCGGTGACATCGACGATCCGCCCCCGGTCAAACCGTCGGGCCGATTTGACCCGCACCTTGACGGTCACCGATGTGCGACCGACCCGGATGAGCTCGGTGTAGAACGAAACCAGGTCACCGACAAAAACCGGTTCGTGGAAGACCACCTGGTTCATCGCCACCGTGACGACCCGGCGAGCACCCTGACAGATCGCCTCTTCGGCTCCGGCCTGGTCGATGTAGGACAAAATCACCCCACCGAAGATGGTGCCCGACGCGTTGGTGTCCCGCGGCATCATGAGAACCCGGCTTTTTGGTTGAAAGTAAGTCTCCGACACGGTGTTCTCCTAGTGCATGTAACCCAGGGCCTCGAGCTGCGTGCGGGTTTCCTCATCGATCTCGGTGGGCAGGCTTATCCCCTCCCCCGCCGAGGCCACCTCGAGTTGAGCCAACAGCCAACCGAGCCGGACCGACGCGCTGCCGGCGAGGTCGCGGGTTTCCGTCCGATCCTCATCGTGACGGAAGAGCTCGATTCTCGGGCCGAAGTCAGGCGAGAGCGGTCGGATGAGCTTCCATCCGTCACGCAGTGCCGCGGCCCCGGTCTTCCCCCAGTAGTCGAGGTAGACGAAGATGGTTCGGTCATCCTTCACTCTCAACTCTCCCTCTCCATCGAGGAGCGCGGCTCCGGGCATCAACCCGGAAGAGTCGATGCCGCACAGACCCATGATGGTGGGCAGAAGATCGATGTGTTGGGCGGGTGTCGACACACGTTGTCCGGCGCCGGCGGCGCCGGGGAGCCGGATGACCAACGGAACCGACAGGACCTCGTCGTAGAGATCGAGCCCGTGCGTCCAGCTCCCATGCTCGCCAAACGCCTCGCCGTGGTCCGACGTGAAGATGACCACCGTGTTTTCAAGCTCACCGAGGGCCTCGAGCTTGTCGAGCAGTCGACCAAAGCTGGCATCGTTGGCGGCGACCTCGGCGTCGTAAAGATCGCGAAGATCCCGGCCGAGCTCGATCGTCGGTTCCACCCTTCCGAGGACCAGACCGCGCACCGTCTCCACCTGGCCGATCGAGGGGTCCTCGACCGTGGATGCGAAGGTCTCGAGATAGGGCGATGGTGGAGCGTAGGGGGCGTGTGGGTCAATGGTGTGGACGTAGAGGAAGAAAGGTCTGTCGCCTGGAGTTCGTGCGTCGAGCCATCGGGAGACCCTTTCGTGAATGACCTCGGACCTGCCTCTGGCGTGTTCGATGAACTCGAAGTGATCGAATCCTCGGGCGAATCCGAACGGTCGCCCGACATACGCGTTGGCCACGACCGCGCCGGTCTGGTACCCGGCGTTCTGAAGCCGTTCGGGGAGGGTCGGCAGGCCATCCGGCAGTCGATCGTCGGGCCCGTTGACGCCGTGCGCCCGCGGCCAGAGCCCGGTGAAGACGGAGGCCACCGCGGCCTTGGTCCACGACGATTGAGCAGCCATGTCGGTGAAGGTGATCCCCTGTGCGGCCATGGCGTCCAATCTGGGAGTGAGAGGACGGTCACAGCCGTAGATCCCGAGACGATCGGCCCGCAGAGCGTCGACGAGATAGATGATCACGTTGGGTCTCGCCCTTTTTCGCGGCCGGGTGTCGGCCGTCTCCGGCCGGTTTTCCACCGACCGCGGACCAGGAGGCGACAGGATCTGCGGACGAACGAGCCCGATGCCTTTTGGCTCACCGCCGATCCTCTTTGGACGGGTCGTCAATCGAAGACGGCTCAGCCCCTCACGATCGCCGAGTCGGAGAGTATGACCTCCGGCGGAGCAGTCCCACGAGCTGGTTTCGGGTTCGGTTTCGAACTCACCGAGGATCGAGACCTCGAGGATGGAGGGAACCGTCCCTTGCGAGCGGCAGTCCTCGATCCGCAACAGGCTGCCCGGTGCGAGCTCGACAAAGTGGTCGGCAAGGGATCCGGCCGGCATCTCGACCACACCGTCGTGGCTGCGCATCCCTGTCTTGTCCACCCCATCGAGCGATATTTCCGACCAGGCAACCGCGATCTCGCGTTCGTCTGTCGAGCCTGCGATGACGTCGGACGGGGTGTCGACGCGGCCATAGAGCACCACCAGCCGATTGCGTCCGAAGATCTGTGCGGTTGCCGGGAGCACGATGGAGTATGTCTTCCATGGGAGCTGCAGCTCCAGCTCATCACCGAGGCTCTGACCATTGAGCTCGAAGCTCAGGGTCTGAGGGGGAGCGCCGGGGAATTGAAACGGACGACATCGGAACTCCAGCCTGAGATCACGTCGCCATCCGAGGTGGAAATCGACCTCCGACGACGCACCGCGGCTCCACACAAAGGCCTCACCGCTCGCCCTGTTGCGTTCATCGTAGTACCACCCGGCGATCAGGTGGGACCGGGCATCGACGGTTCCGATATCCATGTGTGCGGGCTCGAAAACCAAGAGTGCGGAGGACCATTCGGATGCGAGATCCACATCCACAGCGGTGGCCGAGTCCCGGCCGCAACTCGAGGAGAGGCCCGCGATCAGGAGCAGGGCGATCAGCCACCGTCGGGACCGCCGACCGTTCATGCGTCGGCGGCGACCTCAGGCTCCACCAGATCCTCGGGATCGGGGAGATCCTCTGCCCTCTCGAGACCGAAATGGAGGAGAAACTCCTTGGTCGTTCGGTAGAGAAACGGTTTGCCCACGACCTTTTTTCGACCGGCCAACCGGATCAGTCGCCGGTCGAGCAGCGTCCGGGCCACCGCCGAAGAGTTGGTGCCTCGGATAAAGTTGATCTCGGGGAGCGTCACCGGCTGCCTGTGAGCTACGATTGCCAGGACCTCGAGGGCGGCCTGGGACAACTTCTGCCGGCTCGCGATCCCGTGGAAGGTCCGAAGATAGTGATCGAACTGGGGGGGGGTCACGCACCGCCACCCACCCGCCGATCGTTCGAGTCGGACGCCGCGCTCGGCCTCCTCCCACGAGGCGGCGAGTCCGGAGATGGCCTCCTCGATCGCGCCCTCCCCTATCTCTCGATCGGTGGCCAGGGAGATGGCGTCGGAGGTGACCGGTCCGCGGGCGGTGAGCAGCACCGCTTCGATCAGCGCCTGAAGGGAATCATCAATCATCGGCACCCTCGCGTTCGGCTCTGTCCAACGATCCTTCTTCGAGCTGACGGTTCCCACGGCGGAGATAGATCTCCGAAAACGGCACACTCTGCTCGGCGCGGGCGGCGCCGAGGCGGACCAGTTCGAGGGCGGCGACGATGAGGACGACAACTTCTTCGGGATCGGGACGCCGGTTGAGGTGGCGAGTGAGAGGGAGAATATCGTCCTCGGCGATCCGTTGATAGATCTCTCTCATCTTGTCCTGCACGTTGTAGCGAAGCGGGAGGACTTCGATGGGTGGCGGATGCGCCGCCGCGAACCGTTGCATGACCTGGAGGTAGGTTTCCGCCAATATCTGCAGATCGACCTCCTCCCAGTCGAGGTCGATCTCTTCACCACCAAAGTCGGCGATGACGCCCGCCGGCCAGATGCACTGGCGGACGAGGTCCTTGTCGTGCAGGATCGAGGCCAACTCACGGACCCGCCGATAGGCCAGGAGACGCTCGACAAGCTCTTCCCTGGGGTCCCCCTCCTCGGTCTCGGACCGGGGGAGCAGCATTTTCGACTTGAGCTGCAAAAGCCACGCCGCCATCCAGAGAAATTCGCCTGCCACCTCGAGATCGAGATCCTGCATGGCGCGGATGTGTTCGTGGTACTGGTCGCAGATGCTGAGGATCGGAATGTCGTAGATCGACACCTCGTTTTTGCGAATGAGGTGCAACAAGAGATCGAGAGGCCCACGAAAGAAAGGCAACTCTACGGATGGCCCCAAGGGGACAAGCTCGACGAGATCGGGATTCACTTCCACGCCCGGGAGTATAACCGGCCCTGTCACACTGCGGTCCCGGGGCATTGTTAAAAAGTCATTATTGAGAGTATATACTTCTTTTCTTGCGAGGGCGGTTCGATACTGCAATAGCTCCGGCAGCTCGTGTAAACTCGCTCCGCCCACGGGCAAGACCGGGAGGAGATGCAATTGGAACTTTGGGACGGCCAGATGAACCTCTACGACGACAACCCGCAGCGCGAGGTCGGGGGTGGGCGGAAGATCGTCGTTTTCGACCTCGAGACGCAGCGCTCCTTCGACGAGGTCGGTGGGCGCAGCCAGATGCATCGGTTGGGCGTGTCGGTGGGTGTCGCCTACCGCTACGACACCGATGAGTTTCTGGTCTACACCGAGGACCGAATCTCCGAGCTGATCGAGCTCCTGCTCGGCGCCGATCTCGTTGTCGGATACAACATCAAGGGCTTCGACTACGAGGTTTTGCGCGGCTACTCCGATGAGAACCTTCAGGGGCTTCCGACTTTCGACATCATGTACGATCTCGAGGATCGCCTCGGGTTTCGGCCGAAGCTCGAGAGTGTCGCGGTCCCCAGCCTCGGTGCCGGGAAGTCCGCCGACGGGCTCCAGGCGCTTGAGTGGTGGCGGCAGGGCGAGATCGACAAGATCATCGAGTACTGCACCGAAGACGTCAAGGTGACCCGCGATCTCTACGATTTCGGCAAGCGAAACCGATGCGTACTGGTTTCCCGATTCGGCGGAAAGCCGCGTCAGGTAGCGGTGGAGTGGTAGTCGGTTGCGGACGACGCCTGCGATGTGTTTACTGCGTCTTTACGGTTCGTGAAACGCGGCCGCAGCCGTCGGGTCAGGCGTCCCGATCCTGGACCGCTCCTCCGGCGATTCGGTGGATCAATCCGGCAAGGTGCTCGGGTTCCAGACCCTGTTTGGTGAGGTAGGCGTCGGCCCCGGCTTCGAGGCCGGCCAACCGATCGGCCGGCAGATCCCGGGTCGAGACGACAACCACCGGCAGATCCGAGAAGAGATCGCTCGAGCGGACTCGACGAGTGAGGTCAATGCCGCTGAGTCCCGGGAGCTCGACTCCGGTGACCACGCAGTCGAAGGGTTCGAGCTCAATGCGGCGGAGGGCCTCCTCCGCCGACTCCACCGGGGTGACGGTGAATCCGGCGTCCTCGAGCAACCGACGTATCATTTCGCGGGTGGCATCGTTGTCGTCGGTCAAGAGCACCTGCAGGGCCGTCTGCCCGATCTCGTACGGGCTGTGCCGTTGGCCGCTCTCGCCGAGATCGAGTGGACCCAGCAGTTGGAGTGAGAGCACCGCCACCGGACGCCCGGTGGACAGGAGCGCCACTCCCGTCACCGTCGAGGGTGCGCCGGCGATCCCGGGAAGGGTTCGAACAAAGACCTCCTCCTCCCCGAGGATGGCGTCGACCACGATGGCGGTCGCGGATCCTGCGATGGTGGTCTCCACCAGGATGGCGTGAGCTGATTCCCGACCTCCGAAGAGCGAGGCGAGAAAAACGGCGCCGATGGTCGATTGCCCCTGGCGGACAAAGGTCCTGCCCTCGTCGGTGAAGACCATCTCGGGACGGAGTCGACTGAATGAACGAACCGCTGAAGCGGGGAGGGCCAGGACGTGCTCTCCGACCTGGACCACCAGCACCCGCTCGCCGCGCCGGGCGACGGGGACCTCCACCGTGACCCTGGTTCCTTCGCCCAGGGCCGAGCGGATCCAGATATCGCCGCCGTTGGCGCGGAACGAGGCTGCCACGGCATCCAGCCCGATGCCCCGGCCGGAAACGTCGGTGGCGAGATTCCGGGTCGTGAAACCCGGCAATTGCAGGAGTTGATAGGAATCGTCGGCGGAGAGCTTGGCGGCCGCCGAGCGATTGATGAGGCCTCGTTCAACAGCGACCTTCACCACCGCCTCCGGATCGATTCCGCATCCATCGTCCCAGACGATGAGTTGCACCCGATCGCCGTCGGCCTCGGCGCCAAAATGGATTCGGCCCTCGGCATTCTTGCCCCTTCCAGCCCGGGTCTGCGCGTCCTCGACGCCATGATCCACGGCGTTGTGCGCGAGATGGAGGGCCGCCTCTCGAACCGCCTCGAGAATCCGACGATCGAGTTGTACGTCGCCCCCCGATGTGGTGACTCTGACCTCCTTGCCCAAGGAGGCGGCGAGTTCTCGGGTGTGCCGCGCGAGGGTGCGAAGGAACGGTCGAAGCGGCTGAACCTGAAGTCGGAGTGACGAATCGAGCTGCTCTTCGCTGAGCCGGTGCAGGGTCTTGGTGGTCGCTTCGATCTCGAGTGCCGCGCGCCGGAGCGAAGCTCCGAGTTCGGAGAGGACGAGCTCGGGCGAAGCCTGGGCATGACCTCTCTCGGCCATCGAAGCGAGCTCGAAGAGTCGTTGGACGGGAGCGCCGCCGGCTCTGGCGGTGATCTTCATCCGCGCGCTTCTTTCCGCAAGACCGTCAACGATCTCCGTCGCCACCCTGAGCTCACCCGACCCACCACGGATGGCCCGCTCGCTGATGGGCGGGATCTCCGGGCTCGTGACGGCCTGATCGGTTGCGGGGGTGGCCAATTGGTCGTGCAACTCATCGACGATTCCCGCCAGATCCTCTACGATGGTCCGGGCGGCATCGATGCCGGTGGCCCGCTCCCCCACCATGCAGTCCTCGGCCTGATGACAGAGATCCGCGAGCTCGGACAGGCCCATCAGCCGAGCCGCCCCCTTGAGCGCGTGCAGCTCTCTCCGCACCTGAACAGCCGCGTCCGGGTCCTCCGCTGCAGCACCGAGGAGGGTAGCGAGCCGATCGAGGCGCGATCCGGCCTCATCGAGAAAGAGCGGGACCAGATCGTCGACGTCGTTGCGCATCAGAGTCCGCAATCCGCAGTGCCGGCGGAGATGAGGATCCCCCGGTGGCCCTGGTCCGTCCCGATCCGCGACCGAAACCCGGGCAAGAGCGCGGGCTCAGATACTGGTCCAGCTGCGCACATTGACGTCGACTCCGAGGATGCCGATCATGGCGCCGGACCGGTTCCGAACCGCGGCGGCGATGGTGAAGCACCGATCATCGGTGAGCAGAGAAACGTAGGGCGGCGTGACCGCGGTTCGTTGATCGCGGCTGACGGCCTGAAACCACGGTCGATCGGCGAATGCCTGACCGGGCGACACGGTCACCTTGAGCCGGTGGTCCTCGACCACCGTGCGGTTGACTTCGAAGGCCACCATGGACCCGGATGTGTCGACGAGGTAGGCGATTTCGATGTACGGGAAGTTCCGAACCACTTCGGCCAGGACACCCTCGACCACTTCGAGGTTGGCGGTGGAATCTCTGAGCCGATCGCTCCAACCGAGGACCTGATTCTTGAGGGAGTGACCCGAGTCGGTTCGGAAACTCTGAGTAAGAAGCTGGATCGACAAGGCCAGACCGCTGAGGCGCTCGGCGGAATCCGTGAACTGCTGGAAACTGTCCGCGGTGCGCTGGATGACCTCACTGATCTCCCTCAGGGTCAGAACGACCTGATTCGAGGCTGTCCGCTGCTCGTCGGTCGCCAGGGAGATCTCCCGGGCCGCACCTGCCGTGTCGGCAAGGGCTGAGCGCAGCTGTTCAATTGCATCTTGGGTCGATCGACTCTGTTCGAGAACCTGGACGGCGGACTTGGATCCTTCCTCGGTCGCCACCACCACCGATCGGATGGACTCGGAGAAACCATCCAGGAGCTGACGTACCGACTCAACCGATTCGCGTGACCGCTCGGCAAGCCGGCGGACCTCCTCCGCCACCACCCCGAAGCGGTCGCCGTGCTCCCCAGCCGCCGAGGCTTCGATGGCCGCGTTGAGGGCGAGGATGTGAGTCTCCTGGGCAATCTCGGTGATCAGATCCAACACGCGATAGATCTCCCGCGAGCGTTTGCCGAGAATGTCGGCCCGATCGGCGATGGCCTCGATGCCGTGGCGTAGCTCCCCGACGCCCTGGACGGCCCCTTCGAGAGAAATGGCACCCTTGTTTCCGGCATCCTGTGCCTTGGCGACGAACTCCGCCTGACCGCCGGCGCTGGTGGCGATCTGACCGGCGGTCCGTGCCAGCTCTTCCGTGGTCGCCGTGATCTCGACAACGGCGGCTGCCTGTTGAGAGGCACCCTCGACGAGTTCGGCCGAGGTCGCGTGAACGGTTCCGGCGGAAGTAGCGACCTCAACCGACGAGGTTTGAATCTGTTGAACAAGAGCTGAGATCGCCTGTGCGGCGGCCTGCACCGCCTCGCTCATCACCTCGGGTAGTTGGTCAACACGGCCGAGAAATTCGACGAGGTCGCCGTGACGCATCTCCTCGAGGGACTCTTCTAGAATCGTGCACTGCCGGGCATGGCGTTGTTCGAGTTCGCGGTGTGCGCGCTCGAGCCGGACACGGGGTAGCGATACGAGGACCAGATGCGACGCCAGCGCAGCGATGCCGAGGACCATCCAGGCGTCGATATACCACTCCTCCTTGTCCCCGTCGGAGGTGATCTCGAGCATGACGCCGCCGACGAGGATCACCACCGTCAGGATCGCCATTCCCAACCACTGTCGGAGAATCGAAGTACGCCTCTCAACCTGCATGGTGCTGCTCCCTTCTCAGTCGGCGCTCGCCGGGACGAAGAGCTGTTCCGGGTCCAGAATGACGACCGTTCGGCCATCCATCGTCATTCTCCCCGTCACCCACCCGGGATCGTCGGTCGATCGCTGCCATTGACGGCCGACGCTGATGACGCCGAACGCCTCGTCGATGGCCAGACCTATCGCCGAACCTCCACCTCGAGTTCGGACGATCACCGTCAGTTCGTGGCCCCCGCCCGGGCACCCGTCCGGATCGAGGATGGCGTGGAGATCGACGACCGCGACCGGTTCACCGGCGACCTGGGCCAGCCCCAACAATCGGAGCGCCGAGCTGGGAAGTGGGTAGACCTTGGGCGCCTTGGTGACCAGCTTCGCCGCGCCTACCGGAATGGCACATCGGTGCCCGCCGCTGCGCACCAGAAGAAAGTGGTCTTCGTTGTCGGGATGGCCTGAATCACTACGCATGCCCGCTCAGCATAGCACCGGAGTGTCGATCAGCCCGCCAGATTCGACAGGTTCTCGTTCATGACGGCCCCGGTCTTGATCTCCCCTTCCGACCAGTTCATCTCAGAACCGCGGAGGCTGTGGGGTATCAGGAAGATCCCCATCATCACGATCCAACCCACCACGACCGCCGCCCAGAGCTTTCGTCCCTTGAGTGCGAGGATCGTCGCGGGAAGCCAGGCGATGAAGGCGACCAGTGTCTTGTTGTCGGTGAGATCGGAACCGTTGGGCCACCCTGTCCAGTAGGCGCCGAAGGCGAACTTCTGAACCACGGGGCCGAGAAAAAGCCCCCCGATCATCAGCAACCCCATGGCCACCAGAACCGTTCGCCGGGGCTCGGGGGTTGAAGGCCTCAGAACTTCGAGCAGGGCTCGGGTCGACACCAGCATGCTGCCGAACATGGCCAGAATGTGCGGAATCAGCACCCAGGCGGGGACATCGGCGCGGAATCTAGCCACCACCGGTTCGTCCTGGGGGACGACCAATCTCCCGCCATCCCCATCCAGCAGCAACCGATACTCGACCTTTCCCGCGGGCGGCTGATTCGGCACCGACGCAGAGAGATGGCCATCCTCACCGCGGCTCAGGCTCACCGAGGTCCAGGGGTCGTTGGTGGGATATCGACGCCATTCGAGGACACCACGCCGAATTTCGGGCGGCGGGGAGATACTGACCTCGAGGCCTCCCGGACCGCCGTGCGAACGCGGCAGGCGGAATCGGACCTCTTCCCCGGCCGTCGACACGGTCCGGCCTCGCTTGGGATAGCTCGGGCCGGTCATGCGCTGGAACACGGCGAGGATCACGGTCAGGACAAAGGCGACGATCCAGAGGGCGATGGATATTCTTCCTGTGCTCACCGCTGAGATTCTACGACAAAAAAGCCGAGCCCGCCCCCGAGGGGAGCGGGCTCGATGAAAAAACTCTCAAGAGACTACTTCAGAACGGCCTTGACCATCTCCTCGATGACACCCGGCTCGACCTCTTCGAGCTCGTAGCGGACGTTGGCGATGGGCTTGTTGACGGTGATGATGCGCTTGAGATCGATGGGCGTTCCTTCGACCACGACATCGGCCGGCGTGGCGTTGATGGTCTCCTGCAAATCCGAGATCTGCTGATCGCCATAACCCATGGCGGGCAGAATGGCTCCGGCGTTGGGGTATTTCTCGTAGGTCGCCTTGATCGTGCCGACGGCGTAGGGCTTGGCATCGACGATCTCGGACGCGCCGGCCTGTTTTGCCGCGAACCAGCCCGCTCCGTAGGTCATGCCGCCGTGGGTGAGGGTCGGGCCGTCCTCGACCACCAACGCTCGTTTCCCGGCAATGAGCTCGGGCTCGTCGACGGTGATCACCGATCGGCACTTGATGACGGTGGCCGCCGGATTCGCCATCCGACAGGTTTCGATGACCTGCTCGACCTTCACCGGATCGGCGGTGTCCACCTTGTTGACGATGAGAAGGTGCGAGATGCGAAGATTGGTTTCGCCCGGGTAGTAGCTGAGCTCATGTCCGGCGCGGTGGGGATCCACCAGAGTGATATGGAGGTCGGGCTTGTAGAACGGGGTGTCGTTGTTGCCGCCGTCCCAGAGGATGACGTCGGCCTCCTTCTCGGCCTCGCGAACGATCCGCTCGTAGTCGACCCCGGCGTAGACAACAAAACCGTTGTCGATGTGGGGCTCGTACTCCTCCCGTTCCTCGATGGTGCACTGGTGACGGTCGAGATCCTCATAGGTCTCGAAGCGCTGACACGCCTGTTTGGCGAGATCGCCGTAGGGCATGGGGTGGCGGATGGCAACCACCCGTTTGCCGAGACTCTTGAGCAGTCGCGACACATAACGCGTGGTCTGTGATTTGCCGACACCGGTGCGGACCGCGGTGATGGCGATGAGCGGTTTGGTCGACTCCACCATGGTCTTGGTCGCAGAGCAGACGCCGAAGTGGGGGCCCCAGCCGATGACTTCGCTGGCCTTGTTCATGACATAGCTGTGAGGAACATCGGAGTACGAGAACCAGACCTCGTCGACATCGTGCTCACGGATGACCGATTCGAGCTCTTCTTCGGCGACGATGGGGATCCCCTCGGGATAGAGTGAACCGGCGAGCTCCGCCGGGTAGATCCGACCTTCGATATCCGGGATCTGGGTCGCGGTGAAGGCCACGACGTCGACCTTCTCGTTGTCCCGGAAGAGACAGTTGAAATTGTGAAAATCGCGTCCGGCCGCGCCCATGATGACGAGCTTGGTCTTGTCCATGGATTTTCCTCCTTGGAATTGCACGCCGGTCGTTCCTCCAACAGGTGCCGGCGACCGCCGGGTGAAAAGCTGAACCGGCGGGAGAGCGCATCATACCACTCGCGCGGCGCGCGAGTGGTCAATGATGAATGATGAATGCGGAATGATGAATTCCATCGCGAACGCCCGTGGAAACCTTGCGATGGAATTCATCATTCATCATTCCGCACTCATCATTCCGCTCATTCCCACTCAATCGTTCCCGGCGGCTTCGAGGTCACGTCGTAGACCACACGGTTGATTCCGGCGACCTCGTTGACGACCCTTCTCGCGATCCGGTCGAGGGTTTCGGGCGGAAATCGAAACCAGTCGGCGGTCATGAAATCGGTGGTGGTGACCGCCCGGATGGCCATGACCTGCTCGTAGGTTCGCGCATCGCCCATGACGCCTACCGAACGGACCGGCAGAAGGACGCACAGCGCCTGGGAGATTGCGTCGTAGAGACCGTCGGCGCGGATCTCCTCGATAACGATGGCGTCAGCCTCCTGAAGGGTGGCGACCTTTTCTCGTGTGATCTCTCCCAGAATCCGCACCGCGAGACCCGGTCCGGGGAAGGGATGCCGCCAGACGAAGTCGCCGGGCAGACCGAGCTCCTCCCCCACCCGGCGAACCTCATCTTTGAAGAGGTCGCGGAGCGGTTCCACGAGATCGAGACCCAGGCGCGCGGGCAGGCCACCGACGTTGTGGTGGGTCTTGATCACAGCGGCCGTACCGCGAACTCCGGATGACTCGATGACATCCGGGTAGAGTGTCCCTTGTGCGAGATAGGCCGCGTCGGGGAACCGGCGGGCTTCGGCCTCGAAGACCTCGACAAACTCACGACCGATGATCCGACGCTTCTCCTCCGGATCGGACGCGCCCGCCAACGCGCCGAAGAACCGCTCACCCGCATCCACCCGGTCGAGGCTGATGCCGAACTCCGCGAAACTCCGCATGACGATATCGCCCTCGTCCTTTCGCAACAAACCGGTATCGACGAAGATCGGCAGGACACGGTCGCCGATGGCTTCCCGAAGCAGGACGGTGGTCACCGACGAGTCGACTCCACCGGAGACCCCGCAGATCACCCGGCCCACCGGCAGCGACGAACGAAGTTCATCGACGAGCTCGTGTCGAATGGCCGCCGGGTTCCAGTCGCCTCTTGCCCCGGCAAGCTCGATGAATCTCTCGAGCATGGCGGTTCCGTTGGGTGTGTGGCGCACTTCGGGATGGAACTGGAGCGCGACCAGTCGGCGGCCGGGGTGGACCATGGCGGCGACGGGTGAATTGGAGGTGCGCGCGAGAGTCTTGAACCCGTCGGGAACGCGGGTGACATGATCGCCGTGGCTCATCCAGACGGTCTGCGTCTGGGGTGTTCCCTCGAGGATCGAGGCCTTGTCGGTCACCACGAGCTCGGCGAGGCCGTACTCCCGGCGGTCGGATGGCTCCACCGTGCCACCGAGGTCCCGGGCCATGAGCTGCATTCCGTAGCAGATCCCGAGCACCGGGACCCCGAGATCAAAGACCGCGGGGTCGACCTGGAGCGCGCCACTTTCAAAAACACTCGCCGGACCTCCGGAGAGGACAATTGCGATGGGCTCGGACGAGCGAATCTCCTCGGCCGGCAGATCGCCGCGATCAATGATGGTCTTGACCCCGAGCTCGCGCAGGCGGCGTGCGATGAGCTGGGTGTACTGCGAACCGAAATCCAGGATGAGGATGACCTCGTGGCGCATGAACTCTCCATCGGCGGTGGTGCCGTATCGTGATGCAGCGGAGGATAGCAGAGGCAATGGCTTCGTGACCGCTTTGGCTCTCCGGTTGCAATGACGGACGGTTTCGGTCTGGATGGTCAGGCGTGGAATCGGCGATCGTCGCGCCGACGTGACCAGCGAATGTCCGTGATGTTGCACCCGCACGGTTTCAGCGCTAGAATCGCGCTTGTGAAAATGCACACATGGTCCGTGCAACCACGATGAGACCGGTCCGGACCCCGAGGACAGCATGACCGCATACAAGCGACATATCGACAACACCGCGATCTCCGACCTCACAGTAGCCCGGCTCTCGGTCTACCTCCGATGCATGGATCGGCTCCTCGAGCTCGGGATCGAGACCATCTCGAGTCAGGCACTTGCGGATCGGTTCAATCTCAACTCGGCCCAGATCCGCAAGGACCTCGCCTACTTCGGCGAGTTCGGTGTTCGTGGGGTCGGCTACAACGTTCGCGAGCTCCGCCAGTACGTGGTCGAGATCCTCGGCCTCGACCGCGAACGTCGACTCATCATCGTGGGTGCGGGCAATCTCGGTACCGCGCTGTGCCACTATTCGGGATTTTCCGGCGGCAATTTTCTGGTCGTGGGAATCCTCGACTCGGACCCGAGCCGGATCGGTGACCCGACCCCGGCCGGACTCCTGGTCGAAGACGCAGCCCGTCTCGGGGAGATCGTGACCCAGAGACAGGTGGAGATCGGCGTGATCACGACACCCGCATCGGCGGCTCAATCGATCAGCGAAAAGATGGCGGAGGCGGGTCTGAAGGTGATTCTCAACTTCGCTCCGATCCGGGTCCGGGCTGACGAAGGAGTTCTGGTCAAGACCGTCGATCTCGGCGTCCACCTCGAGGAGTTGAGCTTCCACCTGACACACGTCTAGTCGGCAACACCCGGGACGATGAGCCGAACTCTCGAGCACCGGTCGAGGATTTGGTGGTGGGTTCGCAGCCATTCAACTTATTGCGCCGCTTTCCGATGATCGCGATCAGGGCCGGCGTGGATTGTCGAAGGCTGGCGGAACGGTTAGAGTGAGGGCCATGGACGTCCCGAACCGCATCGGCAAGTATGAGATTTCCTCGCAGATCGCCGCAGGCGGTTTCGGCGTGATCTACAAGGGCTGGGACCCGTTCATCAAGCGTCCGGTCGCGATCAAGATGTGCGCTTCACCCGACGAGGAGGTTCGGCACCGTTTTCAGCAGGAGGCGCAGTTCGTCGGCAACCTCGTCCACCGCAACATCACCCTGGTCTTCGATTTCGGAGTCGAGAACGACATCCCGTACATCGTCCAGGAGTTCCTCACCGGTTATGATCTCGATCCGCTGGTTCGTGCGGGGGTCGTCAACGACACCCGGACCGTGGTGTCGATTCTCCTGCAGATCTGCGAGGGTCTCGAGTTCGCCCACACACGCGGGATCGTCCACCGCGATATCAAACCGTCCAACATCAGGGTGCTCGAGGACGGCACCGTCAAGATCATGGATTTCGGGATCGCCAAATCCCTCGAGGGCGGCACAAAGCTCACCCAGACCGGGATCGCTCTCGGTACCGCGGGCTACCTCGCACCCGAACAGATCCAGGGTGGATCCGTCGATCCCCGCACCGACATTTTCGCCTTTGGTGTCGTGGCTTACGAGCTCGTGACCGGAAAGCGCCCATTTCAGGGCGCGTCGCTCTCCAATGTTCTCTATCAGATCTTGAACGACGAACCGATGCAGCCCTCGGATCTCGCCGACGATTGTTCTCCCGAACTGCAGGCCATCATCCTGAAGTGCATGGCAAAGGACCCCGACGATCGATTCCAGTCGATCAGAGAGATCCTCGACGCGTTGCGGGCGGTTCCCGGCGCCGTCGGGAACGATGGCGAGTCGATGGTCGAATTGACGACCGGGGTGCTTCGAATCGCGGTCTCGAACATGGAGCCGAGTTTCACCGACGACGAGCCGCCGACGAGGGATCTTTCGGCCGCCGACCTCGACAACGACGAGACCGAACACGTACCGTCCGGTGGGTTGATCACCGAGCTGACCCGGACACCCGAGATCGAAGAGGAGGAGTCCAACCGGCGCCGCAGCCCGGTGATGTTGATCTTCCTCCTGCTGTTGTTGCTGGTGCTGGCTTCGGGCGCGACCCTCTATCTGTCGCGTGATGTCCAGGATTTCGTCTTCGGGTCGGAAGGAGCACCGTGGATTCCCACCGCCACACCGACGCCGACCGCGACTCCGACCGCGACCCCTGAACCTACCGCGATTCCGACCGCGCTTCCCTCCGAAACGCCGTCCCCGGAGCCCACACCGACTCCTGCCCCGGTCACGGTTCGCCTGCATGTCGATCCTCCCGCACGGGTCACGGTCGACGGACGGGCCTTCGGTGGCGACGACAAGACCACCGGGGGGCCGCTGGTGCTGCTTCCCGGCAAGCACAGCTTCACGGTCTCCGTGCCCGATTTTCCCGAACGCACCTTCAGTCGCGATGTTGACGCCTCCACCCGGACCATCGTCCTCAATCTCGATCTGGGGATGCTGACGGTCATGGGCGATCCCGCCATCCGACTGCCGGGTGGAGAGGTGTTCCTCGACGGCACCAAGATCGGCACTCTGCCTCTGATTCGCAAGAACGTCCAAACCGGTCAGCGTGAGCTCGTGGTGCGTTGGCCGGACTCGGACAAGACCTTTCGAAGAACAGTCGAAATCCTGCCGGTGCCGGCGCAGCTTCGATTGACCGTCACGCCGGGCGGCGGGTGATGGCCGCGGGGAGAGGGCGAGAGAGTTCGAAGGACTGAAGGTTTCAGGCGAGAAGATCAGACTTTCGGGCGCTCGGCCCTCACTGCGAACTCCTCACCTCTCAACTTCTGACCTTCTAACCTTCTAATTTTCTACCCTTCCGACTTTCTCGCCCCCTCAACCCCCTCCGCTCTTGCGGCGAACCACGCATAACGGGTAGAGTGATGCCCATGATCAGGAAAGCCGCGTTCGTTATTTGTCTCCTCGCCTGTCTCGGCGCCGCCGTTCCCGGCTCGTCTCAGGAGAGCGTTGCGACTCCCAGTGAACAAGCGGCCATTCAGGCATTCCGTCAAGGGTCCTTCTCACGAGCCGTAGAACTCTATCGTCAGGCCCTGCAGGAGACGGACGACGCCTCCCATCGAGCCCGCCTTCACATCAACATCGGCTGGACGCTTTTCGCCCTGGGGCGCGAATCCGAGGTCCAGACTCACCTTCGCGCCGCCCTCGTCGAAGATCCGAATCTGACGCTCCTGCCCGATTACTACACCCAGGAGTTCATCGACCTTTTCGACCGGGCGCGGATGCGGGGCATCACGGATGAGCCCGCGACGCCACCGCCCGATCTCGAGTCGACCGTGATGGGGATTGAGATCCGGATCGAGGATGGGAAAGACCTAGAAGGCGCCCTTTCCGATGTCGACCAACTCCTCTCCAACTATCCAGAGGACGGACGGCTGATCCCGCTGCGAACCGAAATTCTGCGCGGTCTGGGACGCGACCAGGAAGCGGATGATCTGTTGCGCACCTACGGCGGGAGCGTCGTTTCCGGGGTCTACGCCGATCGGATGTCCATTCCCGATCTGATTCTCAGAGCCAATCACCTCCTCGAGGAGGGTGACAGCGCCACCAGCCTCGACCTTCTGCGCGAGGCTGTCGCCCGACAACCGAGTAACGTCGCGGCGCTCGAGCTCATGGCCGAAGCGGCCCAGCGGAGCGGCCAGTGGGAAGAAGCCGAGTTCGCCCTCAAATCCGCCCTCGGGATGCAGCCCGACAACGTCGGTCTTCAACTTCGACTCGGAGAGGTCTTCATCGCCGAGAACGAGCTGTCTGCGGCCCGCGACGTCTTCCGGGAGATCACCGAGCGATCACCGCATTCGGATCGTGGTTGGGCCGCACTCGGTCTCCTCGAAGCTCGTCTCGGCAATCACGAGCGGGCTCTCGCCAACCTTGATCGCGCCATCGAGGAAAATCCGCTTCTCCCCGAGGTCCAGCTCGCACGCGGCGAACTCCTGCTGGCGAACGGCGCGGCCGACGCCGCATACGCGGCCCTGGAGTCGGCCGCCAACCTGCTGCACGATGACCCTCAGCTCGAGGCCCGGCTCGGGCAGGCGCTCCTCGCCAAGGATCGACATGAGGAGGCGCTGACACACCTGCGAACGGCGTTGGCCGGAGGATTTCACCCCGATGACGTCGAGCGCGCTTTCGCGTTGGCCCTTGCGCTCAACGGCCGTCACGCCGAAAGCGAGCGGGTTCTCACCGAGTCCGGGATCGCCGACAACAACGACACCGAGGTCATCCGCGGTCTCTTGATGCTCCAGCAGTCGAGCTATGCGGCTGCCGAGGAGATTCTACGCCCGGTCGCCGAAGCTCGATCCAACGAGGCAAAGATCCTCAACATCTTCGCCGCCACGCTTTACAACCAGACACGGTTCGAGGAAGCGGTGACCTACCTCGAGGGCGCCGACGAGCTGGACAGATCCATCGAGGGAATCGCGGCGAACCTGTCCGTGGCGAAGGCGGCGCGAACCGCCGAGCTCCTCGCCGAGAACGCCGCCACCGTCAAGGCCGCGCCGACGAAGTAGCGGAGCGGGCGGTGCGTTTGTGAAAAGCGGGCGGCACACCGCCGCTCACCATCAATCGGGATCATACCTGTCCCCTTCGCTCAGTTCGGCGGTTTTCACCCCGGTGGCGCTTTTTCCGCAGGCCCTGAAGGACCTGCCTACAGAGTCCAAGCGACTCTTTCTAAGCGACATAACTGGAGACGCACCATTTAGGGTGCGCGACCAAACTGACGTGGCGCGTCGGTGGGTTCCGAGGCGGATGGCTCACCCGTCGAACTCATACGCTCCGGGCGCACGTCGCTCGTCAGGTCGAATGGAAATCGATGCTGTTGAAGAACGTCGCCATTTGCCTTGCGACGTCTTCGGGACGGTGGCTTTCCTCGTAGACGGAGCGAGCGGCCCGGCATCGATTCTTCCATCCGGCCCCACCGACACCTGCCAGCAACCTCGCGAGATCGGCCGGCGCAGATGATCCCGGTGTGAGCCGCGGCGCCGCGATCTCCGGCCACTCGAGGAACTGGTGAATGCCTCCGACGGCAACGGGAACCCCGCAGGCGAGAAATCGGAGGGCTGCGGCGGAGGTTTCGCCGGCGGAGGGGGTGCGAAACACGACTCCGAGATCGGCTGCGGCTGGGAGACCCGGGAAGAGTTCGGGCTCGATCCATTCCGTGACCAGCAGCCGACCGGCCATGCCAGTGCGATCCGCCGCTCTCCGCAAGGGGGCAATCCCCACGCCTTCTCCCACGACCACGAATCGAACCGAGACACCGGCCCTGTGGGCCGCCGAAACGCCGGTGAGGATCTCCTCGAGGCCCTTTTCCGGGGTCAGAAACCCGAGGTGCATGATGACCACCTCGTCGGGCGTCAGACCCAACCGTGAACGAACGGCGCCCCGATCGGTCGGACTCGGGTCGGCAACCGCCAGCCCCACCCGTCCGACGGCGGTGCCGGGGTGCTCCTTCCGGACGAGATCTTCGGCCCATCGGGAGTGAACGAGCACGGCCTGCGCGTTCTCGAGGAAAGGTCGACGGGCGGGGAAAAGAAAGGGATCAAGGTGGCCGTGGTGGCCAACCCTTCGAGCCGCTGCGAGCGCGACCCCGGCCTCACCGTGCGCCGTCAGGAGACCTTCGGCCAGAGTCTCTTCGCCGCCTTGAGTGACGGCCGATTCCACCAGCAGGTGATGGAGCACCGTATCGTGGAGGACGACGACGAGGTTCCTTGATGTCCGGAGGCGATCCAGCAACCATTCGTGATACGGGTTGTTTCCCAGATGAACGACGACGATCTCGCCCAATTCTGCTGTTGCGCCGGTTGGAACGAGCTCGATTTCCTCCGGCCAATCCGCCGGGGGCGACCAATCGGGCGGTCGTACGACCCTCAAGTCGGCCAACCTTCCGAGTTCCGGCAGAAGTTCCATCCCGTAGTCCGCGACCCCGGAACGGACCGGAGGCAAGGGGGAGAGCCAGAGGATTCTGAGATCGTCGCCGTCAAGGTTCACCATTGGATTCTACTCCCGCCGCGGCTCCGGATCCTTCGAGCTTACCGCCGATTTCGGTCATCGATCTCCCGGCGAGGTATGATGGACGCCGTGCGCGCCTTTCGCGTCATCCTGACGATTCTCTACGCCTCCTACTTGACCAATGTCGGGTTGTTGTTGATCCTGCTGCCCTGGTCGAAAGGATGGTCGCGTCTGGTTCTCACGATACCGCCACAGATGGGCGCCATCCTCGATTCGCCGGTTCTCCGCGGCGTTGTGAGCGCATTCGGATTTCTCCATCTGGTTCTGCTCATCGCCGAACTTCTGGTTCCGGGCCGCCTCTCCGACACCCAACGAGGATGAAGGCGCCCCACAGCCTTGATCGCGACTCACCTCGGGGGTAGACTCGATGCATGGGGGGACGGATTCTCATCGTCGATGACGAGGTCTATATTCGTCGAATTTTGGCCTTCAAGCTTGAGTGTGCCGGTTACTCGACCTTCGAGGCACCGTCTGCTGAGGCGGCCGAAAGCGTGCTCGAGGCCAACGATGTCGACCTGATGCTCCTGGATGTCGGGCTCGCGACGTCAACGAACGGCTTTGATTTAGCCGCCCGGCTGCGCCAAAACGCCCGTACGGAGCGACTCCCCATCATCCTTCTCACTGCCCGGGGTTACGCATCCGACGTGCTCCGAGGACGGGAGGTGGGGGCCGCCGGCTACATCACCAAACCGTTCTCCACCGAAGATGTGATCGACCGTGTCCTGGCGATCCTGGGAAGCTGACCCGGACGTCTCGCCAGCTGTTCGGCTCGGGATTTGACCTCCGCGCTCGTGCCGCGTAGGCTCTGCGCCGGAGATTGAATGGCATACTCGACCCTCATGATCGAAATACGGGAACTCTGATGCGCAGTTGGGTTCCCTGGCTCGTGGCTCTCGTTGTGGTGGTGGCCGATCGGTTGACCAAGATGGCGGTCTTGGACCGCGTGGAGCACGGCAGCTGGCACCATGTCTTCCCCGGTCTCACCATCAGCCACGTCCGCAATCCCGGGATCGCCTTCAGCCTCTTTGCAGATGGCGGACCGTTCACAAGGATCGTGCTTCACCTGGTGATCCTCACCGCTGTGGTCGTGATCGCATGGATGGTGGTTAGCCACGGTCGCCACCAGGTTCTCTCGGGGGTTGCCTTCGGGCTCGTTCTCGGCGGCGCAGTGGGCAATCTCATCGATCGCGTGCTCTACGGGTGGGTCCTCGATTTCATCCACGTCTGGATCCGTATCGGAGGTCGCACCTGGTCGTGGCCGGACTTCAACATCGCCGACAGCGCCATCACCACCGGTGCCATCCTGCTCATTCTCATCGAGTTCGTGCGCCCCGAGAAAACCGAAACGGCCGAGCATGCACCCGATTCTGATTGACCTCGGGTTCTACGCCCTCCCGGCCTACGGTCTTCTCCTGGCCACCGCGGTCCTCGTCGCGTTGTGGACCGCCAAGGTGCGCGCCGATCACGCCGGAATGGACTCGGCGAAGGTCGTTGACTTCGGACTCTGGCTGGTGATCTGGGCGCTGCTCGGCGCCAAGATCCTCCTGGTTGTCGTGGAGTGGAAGCGCTACCTCGGCGATCCCGCCCAGCTCCTCGGTCTCGCGCGTGCGGGCGGAGTCTTTCTCGGTGGGTTTCTCGCGGCCGTGATAGCCGCGGCGGTCATGCTGCGGCGGTACCGACTCAAGGCATTGCCGACCTTCGACGTCCTCTCCCCCTCCCTCGCCCTCGGGCAGGCCATCGGTCGTGTGGGCTGTCTGCTCGCCGGCTGTTGTTGGGGAAGGGAGTGCGACCTGCCCTGGGCGATCACCTATACCGATCCAGCTGCCGCGGCCAATGTCGGCACACCCCTGCACCTTGCGGTTCACCCCTTTCCCGCGTATGCCGCGGCGTTCAATTTTGCGGTCTTTCTGGTCTTGAGCCGGCTCTACCGCAAAAAACTCGCCCCCGGGAGGGTCTTTGCCAGCTATCTGATCCTCTACGGGCTCGGCCGGTTTCTGCTCGAGTTCACCCGCGGAGACGAGGTTCGGGGGCTCTATTTCGGCGGTCTGATCTCCACGAGTCAGCTCATCACTGCGGCTCTCGTCACCATCGGGATCGCCATCCATTTTTGGATCAGCCGACGTGCGGCGAGGAGCCTGTAGTGCAGAGAGTCGGCGGCGCCTTCTGGGTGTCGATGGGATCACGATCCGGCGGCTTCTCGGCCGATGCCGCAAATACAATCGATCGAGTCCGCCGAATATTCTCTCGAACGACCCTCCGAAACCCATCCGCCATCCATGCTCTGCAGGCTCCCAGGTGAGCCCGGTCCACGACTTTACGGTGCCCGGGGAACTCACCGGGACTCGTCTCGATCGTGTCCTCTCGATCCTCAACGACAGCTGGTCGCGATCTCGGGTGCGACGTCTCATTGACGGCGGCCGAGTGAGGGTCAACGACAAAACGGCCAAACCGGCCACATTGGTCGAGGCGGGTGACCATCTCACCGTCGACGAGCCTGAGCCGGAGATCCTCGACGTCATCGCCGAGCCGATTCCGCTGACCATCATCCACGAGGACGACGATCTCCTGGTCATCGACAAACCGGCGAATCTCGTCATCCACCCGGCGGCGGGTAATCCCACCGGCACCCTCGTCAACGCCCTCCTTCACCACTGTAAGGATCTTTCGGGCATCGGCGGCGTCACCCGCCCCGGGATCGTCCACCGCTTGGACAAGGACACAACCGGTCTCATGGTGGTGGCCAAGAGCGATCGCGCACACCAGGCGCTGAGCCTCGCCTTCCGGTGGAGGAAGATCGAAAAGGCCTATCTTGCCGTGTGTTTCGGTGACTTCGCCGAGGATGAGGGTGTGGTCGACGCGCCCATCGATCGCCACCCGCGCCACCGGCAGCAGATGGCGGTGGTGGACCGCGGCCGCCCGTCCCGGACGATCTATGAGGTCGCGGAGCGCTGGACGGGAGCATCGATGGTCCATTGTCGACTGGTGACCGGCCGCACCCACCAGATTCGGATCCACATGGCCCATATCGGCCACGCGGTGGTGGGTGACCCGCTCTATGCCGGTCGTCAGTGGCGGAATATCCCCGATTCCCGCATCGCCGCCGCCTGCCGCGACTTTCCCCGGCAGGCGCTCCACGCCATGCGGTTGGGTTTCGAGCACCCGGTGAGTGGCGAGGCCATGAGCTTCACGGCCGAGCCCCCCACGGACCTTCGGGGGTTGATCGAGACTCTCCGCGGGGCGGTGGGGTGAGGCGTCGCCGGAGGGCCGTGGCCTGAACGCAGGGACCAAGAGGTCATCTCGGTATTCCGACCTGGGCGATGCGTTCTCGATCGGCACTGATTCTGCCCTTCGCCTCACATTCTTCAGAGCGATCGATGGCGGGTTCCCGGGCGGGCGGGATATTCGGGCACCATCACCGAGTGTATGATGCGCGGCGGAGGTTCGGCATGGAACGCATTGCGTCAGTGGATGAGATCCCAACCAAGGGCGTTTTGTTCGATTACAAGGAAGGCCCGTTCGACGAGCAGGGGATCCTGGTGCGCACCAGAGACGGGTTCAAGGCGTTCAAGAACGAGTGCCGCCACCTGCCCATGCGGCTCGACGACCGGGAGCCCGCCGACATCTGGGACCCGCACGGCCGTTATCTGGTCTGCAACTCGCACGGAGCCCGCTATCGGCCCGACGACGGCCTCTGCGTGTCAGGACCTTGTGAGGGCTCGCATCTGAAGGAGTTGCCCGTCGTCGTGAAAGGTGACGAGGTCTATCTCGAGACCGACAAGATCGGCGGGTTTTTCAACGTGTAGGGCATCCCTACAGACTCTCCACAAACTCCTCCATCTTCTCGAATGCTTCACGAATGGAATTCACACTCCAGAGCAGCGGCTGGTAGGAGGTGATGGGATAGGCCGTGTCCTTGGCGCTCCAGGGATCAAAGGGCCTGATCTCCACCTTGCCCGACAGGGCGTGCTCGAGCTCGCCGAAGCTGGACAGGAGTCCGGCGCCGTAGGCCCTGAGCCGGCCCTCCTGGAACAAGACCCCGTACTCGATGGTGAACCAGTAGAGGGTGGCGAGCTGTTCGATCTGCGCATCATCGGCCTTGATCGACCCCTCGCCGATCTTCTGCGAAAGATCCGCAAACTCGGTGATGGCGAGCATGGGGGCGTGGCCCATGAGCTCGTGAACGATGTCCGGCTCTGGGGTGTAGAGAGGTTCGGTGTGGTGACGAATGTACTGGGTTGCACAGAAGACCCGCCGCGACAGGGCTCCGAGGAACTCACGCGCCGACACCAGCCCGGCCACCGGCTGGAGGGAGAACCCGGTCCGTTCGGTCAGAAACCGGCTGACGTCATAAAGCTGGGGAACCTTGCCCGCCTCGTAGCCGATATCGTCGATGACCGCAACGAACTCGCGGCAAGCGTGGGTGGGATAGAGAGCGGTGAGCTTTTCGAAGACCGTGGCCCAGGTCGCGCACTCGGTCGAGGAGTAGTCGACGATCTTGGGCGGCTCTCCTGAGTTCAGCGGGGGCGCCATGACGGCGATCTCGTCTCGCCGGCGGCGGTAGTCGGGATCGCTGAATCCCGGATGATCGGCTTCAAGCTCGATGATATGTCCGGTCATTCGGCCTCCGTGTGATTCTCTTTCGGGACCGAAACTATGTCATGGGGATGCATGTGCTGGCAAGGGCAGAGGTTGCCATTCAGAGCCGGCAGACCCTGGCTGCGCGGACACAGAATGCGGAACAGTGTTTCCGGGTTGCGATAAACGTAGGGTAGGCCCGGGTCCACCCTCCCGTTGGTCGTCCCCCTCGCCAAAACGAGGTGACATGGACGGCCAAACTGACGGACAATGGCGGAAGATCCCGGATCGTGGGCCGATTCCTGTTAATCCCGAGTGCGGAAGGTCGTTTCAATGGTTGATGAACGAAATCGGGAGGAACCCGTGCAGGCAGCGATCACGAAGACAACCCCGGACCCGACCCAGTGGCTCGAGCCCATCTACCGGGAACACTCGAGGGCCGTGATCCAGACGGCCTACCGGGTCACGGGCAACGCCGAGGATGCCGAAGACGTGCTCCAGACGATCTTCATCCGCCTCGCCCGCCGGTCGGCGCCTCCGGACTTCCCCGGCGGCGCCCTCCCCTACCTCAGACGGGCGGCGACCAACGCGGCACTGGACATCGTTCAGTCAAAAAGAGCAAAGACCAGCGTCGCCTTCGAGGGAATCGCCGAAGCCGTGACCCGAGATGACGCGCCCCTGCCCGACAAGGTCCAGCATGACCGTGAGCTCCACCAGCGCCTCCGCGAGGTGGTGTCCGAGTTGAGCCGACGCTCGGCCGAAATCTTCACGCTGCGGTACTTCGAGGGCCTCGACAACAAGGCAATCGCCACCGCCCTCGACACTTCACCGGGGACCGTGGCGGTCACACTCCACCGTGTCCGAGAGAAGCTCAGAATCGAGATGGCCCCTCTCATGGGAGGCACCCAATGACCGACAACACCAGAAATAACGATCTCCTCGACCGGGTGGCGGCAGAGATCCATGACCAGATGCTCGATGACGAGACCGTCAAGGCTGCCACCGATCGAGTTTGGAACGCGATCCACGCCGAGTTCTCGGTGGACACGCCGCTGCGGTCGTGCGCCGACATTCAGGCGCTCCTGCCGGCGTTTGTGGCTCAAGAGCTTCCCGAGGGCAAGGCGCTGCTGATCGGCGACCACACTCGAGAGTGCGTCCCCTGCCGACGCGTCCTGCTCGAGCTTCGGGGTGGCGGTGAGCGGACAGCGACTCCCGGGCCTTCGGTGCGAACCACCCGCAGTTTCCCCGTTTGGCTCAAGATTGCGGCGGCAATCGTGCTGATGGTCGGCGCCGGTTCGATGGCCACGGTCATCGGCGGCAATTTCTTCGCCGAAAAGAGACTGGCCGCGCATGTCGCCTCCGTAGAAGGCGCCCTGCAGATGGTGTCCGATCAGCAGATCACCGATCTCGCCGAAGGCGACACCATTCGCGCCAAAGAGCGGGTCCGGACGTCAAAGGACGCGGGGGCCTTCATCCGTCTCGCCGATGGTTCGCTCATCGAGATGGCGCCCCGCTCGGAGCTCGCCCTTCGCGGGTCCAGGCGCGGTACCACCATCGAGCTCGGTCGCGGCAACATCATCGTTCACGCAGCAAAACAGGGTCGCGGTCGCCTCGGGGTCACCACCAACGAGTGTGAGGTCGCCGTCAAGGGCACCATCTTCGCCGTCAACCACGGTCTCAAGGGATCACGGGTGTCGGTCATCGAGGGTGAGGTCGAGGTGAGCCGGCGCGGCACCCATTCGTTGCTCCGTCCGGGTGAACAGCTCACCACGGATGAGCGCCTCAAAACGGTCGCCATCGAAGACGAGATCTCCTGGAGCGTCAATGCCGAGGAACACCGGGCGCTGCTGGCAGAGCTCACCCAGCTCCAGGTCGCGGTAACCGAGGCGGTGGATATCGCCGCACCCCGGACCTCCACCAGGTTGCTCGATCTCGCCCCTTCCGACACGGTCGTCTACGTGGCCATGCCCAACCTCACCGAGGGCCTGGGCGCCGCGCGACAGATCTTCGCGAGCCGACTCGCCGACAGCGCGGTGCTGCGCGACTGGTGGCAGCGTGAGATCGTGGCCAGGAACATCGACACCGCGATCGAGGAGAGTCTCGACCGACTCCAGTTCCTCGGCGAGGCCGTCGGCGACGAGGTCGTGGTCACCCTCGGTGCGTCGGGACTTGCCGGCGAGGGAGCCCCTCTCTTCCTGGCCGAGCTCGAGGATCCGGAGAATTTCCGGGCCCTCCTCGAGGACCACCTGTCCGATCATCCCGATGGCGCGCCGCCGGTCCAGCTGTTGGACGATCCTGATGATGAGATCGCCGATGGCGTCGAGATCTTGATCTGGGTCGCCGGCGATGTGGTTGCCGCCGCACGAACCGCCGATCTGATCCAGGGAGTTGCCGCTCGCCTCGATGGAAGCTCACACGACACCTTTGCCGGCACCGAGCTCCACCAACGTCTCTCCGAACGCTACGCATCGGGCGTCGAGTGGCTCTTGGGTCTCGATCTGCACCGTCTCTTTGTCGAGGCAGCCGGTGAAACCAGTCCGGAACAGGTTGCGATGATGGAGCGTTTCGGCCTCTTCGAGGCAACCACAATGGTTTTCGAACGTCACCGCGACGATTTCGGCTCGAGCATCGACGCCGAGATTCGTTTCAGCGGCCCGCGCCGAGGAATCGCCGCGTGGCTCGCCGAGCCGGCGCCGCTTTCGACCCTCGACTTCGTGTCTCGGGATGCGTATCTGGTGTCCGCAGCCGCTGCAAAGGACGGCGCCGACCTCTTCGACGAACTCCTCGGAATGGTCGCGGCAGCAGGTCCGGACGCGCTCACGGAGCTCGAGAGCTTCGAAACCGAGATCGGGATCGACCTCCGCGACGATCTCGCCGCCGCCATCGGTGGTGAAGGGACCTTTGCAGTCGACGGACCGATCCTGCCCGTGCCGACCTGGAAACTCGTCATCGAGGTCTACGATCCGGCCACGCTCGAGCACACCATCGGCGAGATCGTTCAGCGGGCCAATACCGAGCTCGCCGCCAACGGGGTCGAATTGATCACCGTGGAGACACAGACGGTCGGAGGGCGAGTCCTCACCACCCTGCACCATCCGTCGAACCCGGTTTCCTTCACCTACACGATGACCGACGGCTTCCTCGTCGCCGGATCCAGCCGGTGGGCCGTCGAGCAGGCCATCGCCGTGCGGCAGTCCGGGATGGGACTCGCCCAGTCGGCCGGCTTCCGCGAGCTGCTGCCGGACAACGGGTTCACCGATTGCTCGGCGCTGATCTATCGGAACCTCTCTCCGATCGTGGGTGTCCTGCCCCAGGGTTCACTCGGTGAGGAGTTCGGGCAGTACGAAACGCTGCTCAAGGAAAGTGCCGCGCCGGGTCTCTACTGTGCCTACGGCCTGGAGGATCGAATCCTGGTCGCCGGACGCGGACCGAGTCTGGTCGGTCTCGCCCCACTCCTCGGTCTGCAGAGTCTCATGGAACTCGACCAGGCCGTCGCGGACGGGTCGGACGCGCTATCATCACCCGAATGACTCAACCTCCGAACCACGAACCGCCGGTCCTCGAGCTTGACGGTCTCACCGTCGAGCTCGGGAGACGGACAATCCTCGACCGGCTCGAGGCCTCGTTCTCCGGTCGGGCCATCGGCCTGCTCGGTCCCAACGGGGCGGGAAAGACCACCCTCCTGCGAACCCTGCTGGGTTTCTACCGGCCCAGCGCCGGGGGTGCGAAAGTCTTCGGCCGGAAGCTGGCGACCGAGGGCAAGCAGATCCGCGCCGAGATCGGCTACATGCCCGAGTCCGACGCCTATATCTCCAACATCACCGCGGTCCATTTCGTCCGGCTCATGGCCGAGCTCAGCGGTCTCCCGTCCGAAGCCGCCCTCGAGCGCGCCCACGAGGCGCTCTTTTATGTCGGACTCGGCGAGGCGCGCTACCGAAAGGTCGGGACCTTCTCCACCGGGATGAAACAGATGGTCAAGCTCGCCCAGGCGTTGGTCCACGGCCCGCGCCTGCTGATGCTCGACGAGCCCACCAACGGACTCGACCCGCCGGCCCGAAAACGGATGATCGATCTCGTCAGCGACATCCGGGACAGGGGGACGAGCCGGATCATCCTCTCGTCCCACCTCCTCGGTGATGTTGAAACCGTGTGCGACGAGGTCCTCATTCTCAAAAGGGGCGCCATCGCCGACTCCTGCGATCTCGAGGCCGACCGACGCGCCAACAAGAGCTTCGTCGAGGTCGATCTCGAGGCCCCGAGCGACGACTTCGACCGTGCGGTGGCCGCGCTGGGGTGCGAGGTCGCCTCCCTCGAGCCGGGACGACTCAAGCTGGTCATGCCGGCCGATCTCTCGACCCGTTCGCTGTGGACCACGGCGGACGAGCTCGGTGTCGGGATACGCCGGCTCGATCTGAAACGCGATTCATTGCAGGACATCTTCATGCGCGCCATGGAGGACAACCATGGCGGTGTATGAGCGGATCTGGCGACGCTATGACGGTTCGCTGACGCCGCTGCGTTGGCGTCCCGCGGTGATCACCAAGTACGCGCTCGCCGAGGCGTTTTCGTCCCGGATCTTCGCCGCGTTTTATGTTCTGTGTCTGTTGCCCACCGCCATCGGCGTCTTTCTCGTCTACCTCAGCCACAACGTCAGTCTTCTCGAGCAAATCGGCTTGACCAAGGAGTTCATGGGTGGGCTGACCGCGGTCTTCTTCCAGTTCCTCTTTCTCTGGCAGGCGCTTCCGGCGTTCTTCGTCGCGGTGATCGTCTCGCCGAGCCTCATCGCAGCGGACATCTCCAACAACGCGCTCTCGCTCTACCTCGGCCGCCCGATCGATCGGCGTGACTATGTCCTCGGCAAGATGGCGGTCCTCTTCCTGCTGCTGTCCCCCATCACCTGGATCGGAGGGCTGTTGATCTTCATCCTCCAGGCCTACCTCGAGGGCAACGGCTGGGGCTTTGAGAACTGGAGGATCGGGGCGGCATATCTTGTCGGTCACATCACCTGGATAGTGGTGATCTCGCTTCTCACCCTGGCGATCTCGGCCTGGGTTCGCTTCAAACCCGCCGCGCGGGGCGCTCTCTTCGGGATCATCTTCATCCTCGCCGGGTTCGCACAGGCGATCAACGCCGTCACCAACACCTCGGTGGGCGATCTCATCAACCTCACCCGTGCCATCTACAACGTCGTCATGTCCATCTTCGGCGGGCCGACCCACGGAGATCTCCCCATTGCGCTCAACTGGTTCACCCTGGCGGCGACCTGTGTGTTGAGCATCTGGATGCTTCACCGCAAGCTCCGCGCCCACGAGGTGGTCTCATGACCGCGGGCATCATCTCCATCAAGAACGTCTCCAAGTTCTACGGCGAGGTCCTGGGGGTCAACCGGGTGACCGTGGACATCGAACCCGGACTCACCGGCCTGGTGGGGCCCAACGGCTCGGGCAAGAGCACGCTGATGCACCTGCTGTGCGGTCTGCTGAGACCGACCCGCGGGTCGATCTCCGTCGTCGGCGTTCCGCAGGACCAACCCGAGGAGCTCTTCCGCCTCGTCGGCTATTGCACCCAGTACGACAGCTTCCCCAACGGTTCGACGGGATACGGCTTTCTGTCGCACACTCTCGCCTTGCACGGTCTCGACGGTGCCGATGCCGATCGACGCGCATGGGAGGTGCTCGAACGGGTCGGGTTGACCGAGGCCGCCAGACGGCGCATCGCCGGCTACTCAAAGGGGATGCGTCAACGGATCAAGCTTGCCCAGGCGATCTGCCACGATCCTCGGGTCCTGATCCTGGACGAGCCCCTCAACGGCCTCGACCCCATGGGTCGCGCCGAGATGATCGATCTCTTCAAGGAACTCGCCGATGCCGGGCGTCACGTGATCGTTTCGAGTCATATCCTCCACGAAGTCGACCTCATTTCCGATGGGGTCATCATGATCCACGGAGGTTCGGTGGTGGCCGAAGGGTCCATCCGCGATGTCCGTGGCGAAATCACCGCTCAGCCGCTTCAGGTGCTTGTCCGCTGCGACCGGCCGCACGCCATCGCGGCGCGGGCCTTCGAGTTCGCTCATGTCGTCGAGGCGCAGATCGTCGACGAGGCCACAGGGGTCTTGCTGCGAACCACCGATGCCGGGGCGTTCTTCCCCGAGCTCGGCAGGATCATTCTGGACAGCGGAGTCGAAGTCGAGACCGTCACCCCGGCGGACGAGAGCGTTCACGCCGTCTATGATTATCTCATCGGCGATGGCGGAGGTGGACCATGAGCGGCTCGCACGGTTGGCCGCTCTGGCGGCGCCAGATCACCGTTCTCGCAAAGCAGGAGATCGGCCGCAGCCTCTTCAGCAAACGTTCGCTCGCGGTCTACCTCCTCGCCGCCATGCCCATCACGCTCGCCCTGCTCCGCGCGCTTTTTCTGCCTGAGAGCCAGCGCGCGCACGCGGCCCACACCACCACCGAGTTCGCCGAGGTCTATCACTTCTTCATCCTGCGCTTCATCGTTTTCTTCTCCACCGCGATGCTCTTCGTCAAGCTCTTCCGCGGAGAGATTCTCGAACGCTCCCTCCACTACCACCTGCTGGCCCCGGTTCGGCGCGAGATCCTGACCGTCGGCAAGTACCTCGGCGGCCTGCTCGCCTCGGCAGCCATTCTCGGCGCCACGGTGGCGCTCACCATCGCCCTTTTCTACCTTCCGCACGGAAGTGGCGGCATGGCGCATCTCACAAGCGCTTCAGGGCTCGGCGAGGTCTTCGCCTACCTGGTCACCACCGTCCTGGCGTGCGCGGCCTACGGCGCGCTCTTCCTGCTTGCAGGGCTCTACTTCAAGAATCCGATGATCCCGGCGGTGCTGTTTCTCGGTTGGGAGCTTCTGACACCCTTTCTGCCCGGTTTTCTGAAGCTGCTGAGTGTGGTTCACTACCTCGGCTCGCTGGAACCGGTGCCGATTTCTCAGGGGCCCTTCGCCCTCATGGCGCAGCCGGTGCCGGGGTGGTTGGCCGTGCTCGCGCTGATCGCCATCAGCGCCGGTCTGCTCGCGCTCGGCGCGTGGAAGACCCGCGGGCTCGAGATCACCTACTCGACCGAGTGAGCGCGCTTCGGCTCCACCTCAGCGGACCATCGGAACGTCGCAAGCGCGAAGGCTCAAAGGCGCGAAGGATTTTTCCAAGACATCGCATTGATGGCGTTGGGATCCGGCTCTTGAAGGATGATTGACTGCGTGGTCCTTTCGGCCTACTCGGTCGGGTCGGCGCTGTCGAAGCCGAGGAAGACGGGCTCGGGTTTGAGATCGATGCCGAGGTGGGATCGCACTCCCCGGCGGATCTCGGTGGCAAAGGCCACGAGCTCTTCGGTGGTGGCGCCGCCGCGGTTGATGAGGGCGAGAGCGTGCTTGCTCGACAGACCTACCCGGCCGCGGACGCAGCCCCTCGGATAGCCCGCGTGTTCGATGAGCCAGCCGGCGGAAAGCTTGAAGAGATCTTTCCCCACTGGGTGCGCCGGGGGCGTTTCGTCAACGCCGAGAACACCAAGGAGTCGCGCCGACTCGACGAGATCGTTCAGCGTCGCCACGGTCACCACGGGGTTGACGAAGAACGAGCCGACGCTGCGCCGGTTGGGGTCGTCATCGTCAATGACCATCGACTTGGAACGACGCAGATCCAGCACCGCTGTGCGGACCTCGGCGAGACCGGGCGGTTCGGCGCCGGAGAAACGCTCGGCGAGCTGCGCGTAGCTCAGGGTTGGTCGCCCGGCTTCTTGAAGGCCGAAGCGCAACTCGAGCACGATGTATGGGCTATCCGGCCGCCGGAGAACGCTGCTGCGGTAAGCGAAGTCACATTCAGCCGGAGTCAGGACCCGTTCCTCCAGGGTCTCCCGGTGGAGCACACGGATGTCCTCGATCACCGCTCCGACCTCCTGGCCGTAGGCGCCGACATTCTGGATCGGCGTCGCTCCCGCGGTCCCGGGGATTCCCGACAGACACTCGATGCCGGCCAGATCCTCCCCCACCGCCGAGGACACGACGTCATCCCAGGGCTCGCCGGCGGCGGCGGTGAGAACTCTGCGGTTGTGTTTCCTCTCGATGTCGATCCCTCGGTTGGCGATTCCGAGCACCAGTCCGCGGATGCCGTCGCCGGCCACAACGACGTTGGAGCCCCCACCGAGCACACTGACCGGCAGAGATTTCTCGGCCGCCCACCGAAGTGCCTCCCGGACCTCATCCACGCTCCGGGCCTCGGCGAAATACTCAGCCGCACCCCCAATCTCGAGGGTGGTCCGCGGTGCGAGCGTTTCGTGGGTCGTCGGTGTCATGGTGCACAGTTTACCTGCGCGGCATGAGTTACCTGCGCGGCATGAGCCGCGAGCCCGGATTCTGGTGACGCCGGCCTACCGGTTCGCCTCCGGCTCTCCGGCCTGGCACAATCAGCGCGGTCGCTCGGAGGTGGCGGGGAGTGCTGCGACCGCGTTGATCGCACGCCGGCGGCCCCGTCTCACAGAACCGCGGATTCGGGGGAGCGTACAATCCTCAACCGGAGGTTCGTATGTCGTCATCTGTCCTCGGTTTCTTTCTCGCCGCCGCCAACGTCGTCTCGGTCCCCGCTGCCGGACCGCCTGACGGGGTCTTCGAGCCGCCATCCATCGTGAAACACCAGCTCGAAGAAGGCGCGAGCAAACGCGCAGCCCTCGAGGCCCATCGCCGAAATCGGGACGCCGGCGTCAAGAACTGGGCCTCCGAAGAGCAGCCGTCGGTCTACGACGTCACCCACTATGAACTCGACCTCCACGTCGATTCCTCGGCGCAGGTGTTGTCCGGAAGCGTGACGGTCGATCTCATTGCCGTCGAAGACGGTCTGGGGTCGATCACCCTCGATGCCGATCTCGGCCTCCGCGTGCTGTCGGTCCTCCAGCTGAGCGATGACCGCTTCCCCTATGACACACCCACTTCGCTCCCCTTCGAACACGACGACGACCGGCTCACCATCACCCTCGGACACCCGCTCGCTGCGGGCGAAGGGGCGAGATTTCAGGTGACCTACGGCGGGCGCGCCTGGCGGAGCGGTCTCATCGGCTCCACCGGGGTCAACTGGTACTCCAACGCCGGCACCCCCGTCATCCACACCTTCGCCCAGCCATACGGCGCCCGGATCTGGTGGCCCTGCAACGATCGCCCGGATGACAAGGCCACCGTGTCGCTGCGGGTGACGGTGCCGGGAGACCTGGATGTCGCCGCCAACGGCCTCGAGCGATCGAGGGTCGACAACGGCGACGGAACGGCGACCAGCGTCTGGTCGTCCATCTACCCGGTGCCCACATATCTGGTCGTGATGCACATCTCCGACTTCGTCTACTCCGAAGCGACCTACACCGGGCTCGACGGCACCACCATGCCGGTCTCCCTCTGGGCGATGCCGCAGGTGGCGGCCCAGGCGGAGGCCGACCTCGCCGTCACCGTGCCCCAGATCGAGGTCATGGCCGACCGCTGGGGCGAGTACCCCTTCATCGAGGAGAAGTACGGCAATGCAACGGTCTTCTTCGGCGGCGGCATGGAGCACCAGACCATGACCACCCTCTCGGTCTACCGCGTCGGCGACCCCTGGATGCAGTGGCTTAACGTCCACGAGCTCGGCCACCAGTGGTGGGGCGACTGGGTCACTATGGACGACTGGCGCCATATCTGGCTCAACGAGGGCTATGCCACCCACTCCGAGTGGCTTTGGGCCGAACATCTGGGCCCCGATGTCCTGGCCCAGTACCTCGAGGACGATGACTATCTGGGTCAGTTCCGGGGTCCGGTCTACGACAACCCGGAGCCCTTTTCCTGGACCATCTACGCCAAGGGTTCGTGGGTTGCCTGGATGCTCCGCCACGTCGTCGGCGACGAAGCCTTTTTCGACGCCATGGCCGCCTACCGCGCGGAGCATGCCGGCGGAACCGCCACCACCGATGACCTCCAGGCCGCCATGGAGGACGCCGGCGGGATGGAGCTCGGCTGGTTCTTCGACCAGTGGGTCTATGGGCTCAACAGGCCGCGCTACGTCTATTCCTGGAGCAACGTCGGGGGCTCGAACCTCGAGCTCATGGTGGGTCAGAAACAGACCAACACCGGCCTCTTCCGTATGCCCATGGATGTTCGGGTCACAACATCTGAAGGAGTCGAAGACCACCGCGTGTGGTTCGAGGCCGAGGCTGAACAGACGATCTCGATCCCGCTCCAGGCCGATGCCGAAAACGTCGAGATCGATCCGAACACCCGCGTGCTCTGCGAGATCGCCCACGTCTCGCAACCCGACCTCGAGCTCGGGCCGGGCTTCCCCGACGGCTATGACTTCGGTCTCGTCGTGGGCACCGGTCAGGCAACCCGCATCCTGCCGCTCACCAACGTCGGGGGCGTCGACCTGGTGGTGGAGGGCGTTTGGCCGGAGGACGGGGGTTCGTTCAGCCTCAACGACCCGCCCGAGTTTCCCCTGACCATTGCCCCGGGTGAAACCAGGCCCGTGGAGCTGATCTTCGATCCTGCAGGCTATGGAACCAAGACGGACTGGTTCTACATCCAGAGCAACGATCCCGATCGCGAGGGGGGCGCCTATCTCCGGGTGACGGGGATAGGCACCCTCTATGACGACTCACTGCTCGCCGCGCCCGCCTCGGCCACGGTGGGTCGGGTTCCCGTAGGGGGAATCTCCGAAACCTCCTTCGCCGCTCTCAACCTGGGCGGACAGCCACTCGCGGTCACAACGACCGTCGATGGTGAGGGGTTCTTTCTCGCCGACGTGGTTCCGACCGTATTCGAGCCCGGACGCTCCAACGAGGTGCGAATTAGGTTCAGCCCGACGGAGATCGGTACGACCACGGGCTCGGTGATCTTCCATACCGGAGACCCCGGTCAGCCGCTCAAGACGGTGCGTCTCACCGCCACCGGTGAGGGAGCTCCCCGCCTCGAGATTGACCCCGTTGCTCTGTCGCTGGGCATCGGCGACGATTCCGCTACGGGCACGATCTCGGTCACCAACACCGGCACCGAGGGCCTGGACATCACTGTCGTCGAGGCGGACAGCCCGTTTGTTCTCACCGAATCCAAGGGTGTGATCAGGTCCATTCCGCCAGGCGTGTCGAGGATTCTCACAATCGGGCTCGAAGACCCACCGCTCGGAACTCTCGACGGCCACCTGACCATTCACAGCAACGACCCCTCTGTCCCGGTGGCCCGGGTGCCCCTGCGCGCCCACGTCGGCGAGAATCCGGTGGACGAGGCCAGTTTCACGGCCGCCGCCAGCGGTCCCGGTCTCGGCGACACCCGCTGGTCATCAAAGGCCTTCCTGCTCAACCCCACCGACGAGGACCTCCAAACCGACCTGATCTTCAGACCCGGTGTCGGGCGCGAATCGGACAGCCCCGATGCCGGCTTCGAGGTTCCGGCACGCTCGCAACGAGTTATCCAAGACCTCGTCCGCGCGACCGGCGCCGGCGGGAGCGGCGGCGTGAATCTGAGGACGAGCGGAGCCGGACTGGTGGCGGTCTCGCGCACCTTCGCTTCCGGTGCCGACGGGAGCTATGGCCAGTTCATCGCTGCCCAAGGGCACCACAACGCCCTTGACGGCAACACCCGCGCCCTGCTGGCCGGTCTCTCCGGCAACGGCGGTTTCCACACCAACATCGGCGTGCTCAATCTCGGCCCCGATCCGCTCTCCGTCGATTACCGGTTCTTCAGCACCGCGGGCGAGCTGCTCGGAACCCGTCAGGTGCACGCCCAACCCGGCGCATTCGCCCAGGTCGTGTCCGTGATCTCCAAGCTCACCGGGGATGTCGTCGTCGGGGGCTACGCGACCTTCGCCGCCGCTGACGCAGACGCCCTCTACCTCGCCTATGCATCGGTGGTGGACGACGCTTCGCACGATCCGACTCTGGTCGTGCCGCAGGTTCTGGATGCCTCTTCGACTTCAGCTGACCTCGTGATTCCTGCCGTCGCGGCGATCCCGGGCGCCGGCGGCACCTCATGGCGATCACAGCTGGACGTGGTCAACACCACCGGTGAGCCCCGGTCGGTCACCGTGGTCTACACACGCGCCGACGGCACCGCCATCACGAGCATGCCCATGGAGCTCCAGGGAGCGGGGACTCTTCACTTCGATGATGTCGTCGGTGGTCTTTTCGGTGAGACCGGAAAGGGGTGGCTGACAGTCACCGCCTCGGGTTCCGGGATCCACGCCACGAGCCGAACCTACAACGATGACGCCGACGGCAGCTATGGCCAGCTGATCCCGGCCTCCGGCATGGAAACCTCGACGACGTCGGCAGGCACGGTGATCTTGCCCGGGCTTTCGTCCGAACCCGGTTTTCGGACCAACCTCGGCTTCACCTCCGTTTCGGAGGTTGCGACCACCCTGACCGTGACCGTCTACTCGAACACCGGTTCAACCCTCGGCGAGATCGATGTCGCGCTTCCGGCGCAGGGATTCGTCCAAGTGGAACGGGCGCTCTCGGTGGTGGCGGGCTTCATTGGCACAGCCTGGGCCGAGGTTACAGGCGTGGAACCTCATGCGAGGTACTTCGCCCACGCCTCGGTGGTCGACGAAGCCACCGGCGACCCGACCTATATTCCGGGGAGGGTTCAATGACATCAGCCGGGACAATTCCTGTGGGCGAGATCACATGTAGAGAGTCGATTTGAGGTAAACTCGGAGCCGTTATGCAAGGTCAATCTCGTGGGCAAGTACTCGTGACCGGTGTCGATGACCCGGTTTACAGCGCGGTGGTCAACGTTCTCTCTCCCCTGGGATTCGACATTCACCGCGCGCCCTGGGACAACTACCTGCGCGATCATGTTCAGATCACCCCCTTCGACGTGATCATCGTCGGTCTGCAACCATCGGGCGATGGTCTCGATCAGTTTTTCAAGTCTGCGCGGGCCCGGGGTTCCGCCTGCCACCACGCCGGCGTGGTCCTGGTGGCGCCTCACCAGGTGCACGAACTCGCGATCGAGTACGTCGGCCACGGGGCCAACAAGCTCGTCAGTGATCGCGAGGTCTCGTCCAAGCTCCTGGACATGGTCTCCGAGCTTCTCGGGGTCGCCCCCAGAGTTCCCGTGACCACCAACGCACGGATCAAAATCTATGTCGAGGGCAAACCCATACAGTCGTTCTGTCAGACCCAGAATCTGTCGGCGACCGGGGTTCTGATCCGCGGTTTCGACCACTACCCGCAAGGCTCCAAGATCGACTTCGAGATCAGCCTGCCCACCGATACCTCGCCGATTCGAGGCTCGGGTCTGATCAGCCGCCGCACCGAGAGGCAAACCGAAAGGGTCGAGGGCCTGGGGATCAAGTTCACCGCGTTCAACGGCACCGATCAGAGACGACTCGCCGATTTCCTCGCAACCCAGGGATGAGAACGAGGCGATCCGGGCAGGTGTTTTCCCGACCGCGGGAGTGCAAAGAAAACATCGAAGTTTAACCGCAAAGATCACGATCTGAGTGGAGAAGGAGCGCATCGAGCTGCGTCAGATCTCCGTTTGGCTTGATGTCGCGGCGTCCTCTGCCTCTTCGCGGTTCTATCCCGAAGTATTCATGAGCTGTCTGCTGCGGCCAACGATGCATCCGCGCCAGCCGAGTTTTCTCGCCTTGGGGTGCTCACCTCGGAGCGCCAGCGGAGAGACGCAAGCCGCGGAGCGGTGCCAGCGAACGTACCGTCAAGTACAAGCCGCGCCCCAAGGTGAGAAAACTCGACTGGCATCGGCGCCTCGCTGTCCTCGCGACGAAACCTCACGAATACTTCGGGCTATCCCCCTCAGTCCACCCGTTCGATGAGCCAGCCTCGGGCCTTTCCCTCAGCCACCGCGATCTCGGTTTCCTTGACCTTGCGGTAGCCGTCGGGAATCGGCGAGTCGGACGACACCACCTCACGGCGACCGGGTAGCTTGATGACCCGGGCGTTGGGGCCGTCGCCGTCGCAGGCCGGGCTGTGGTGCTCGCCGACGACGACCCAGCCTTCGGGGATGGCTGCGGCCAGACAGACCAGTCGATTCTTGCGCGCCTTTGGGTTTTCGAAGCGATCAGCCATCGGCCGCCCGATCCCGCCACATCCTCTCCAGCTCGTCCACGAGGTCGATATCGGCGCGGATTCCATTCACCTGGTTGATCTGAACGATGGTAGTCGGTGACGTGATGTTGACCTCGGTGAGAAACTCGCCGATGAAATCGAGCCCGAGCAGGTGGAGACCCAGCGGGTTGAGATCCTCCGCCACGACCCGACAGGCTTCGAGCTGTTTCGGTGACGGCTCGAGGGCCGCCGCCGTCGCGCCCTGGTGAAGGTTGGCCAGCCGCGAGCCGGCCGCCGGGACCCGCAGGACCGAGCCCAGCACACGCTGGTCGATGGTCAGGATCCTGAGGTCGCCGCTGGTCTCGATGGCATCGAGAAAAGGCTGGACAACGACCTCCGGCCCCCACTCCTTCCAGTATTGACGGAGGGTCTCCTCGTTCTCGTCTGCGGGAACGAAGTCGATCCCGATCCCGCAGTAGGTGTTCTTCGGCTTGCAGACGGCCTCTCCGGGTTGCGCGCGGACCGCACGGACAAGTTCGTCGGGACTGGAGGCGACGATTGTCGGAGCGGCGTACTCCGGATACCGAAGATGCACCGTATGCTCCGAGAGCTCATACGTCGCCGGCGGGCGGTTGATCTGAAGAACGCTGTCGGGCGCGGTCTCGAAGTGCCTGGCGTATCGGATGAAACGCTCGTCCACCGGAGGATCGGTGCGGTGGAGGACCACCCGGTAGTCGGTGACGGCGGCCGGATGCACCGGTCCGAGGTCCCAGAACTCGGTCCGTTTGGCGTCGGCGTTGTAGACGGTCCGCACCGGCAGGTCCGCGAGAAAGTCGGCGCTCTCCCTTTCGGCATCGCCGGAATAGAGATCGAGGTAGTCGACTTGAATTCCGCGCCGGACAAGCTCGACGCTGACACAGACGCCGAGATCGAAGACCGGGTTGAGCCGTTCGAGGGCATCAGCAACGATGAGATAACGTGTCTTCATCAACGGATTTTCTCACAGCAACCTCTGTGGCTGCCAAACCTCCCGCTCGTTCAACAATTCGGCGGGCGCCCGAGGCTCGCCCGACGAATTCAAGAAAACAGACCGCATTCGATTGACGGTACTGCCGGTTGCTGGCAGCATGAGTGGATGCTTCAGATCTGGCCCGTGCAGGCTTTCGCCGACAACTATATCTGGATTCTCGAACGACAGGGCTCGACCCGGGTCGCCGTCGTCGATCCGGGCGATGCGGGACCGGTGCTCGCAGCCCTCGACGAACGCGGGCTCGAGGTCGGTGCGATCCTGATCACCCATCACCACGGCGACCACGTGGGCGGGCTGCAGGAAATGATTCGGAGATTCCATCCGTCGGTCTTCGGATCTTCGACCGAATCGGTCGAGGGGGTCGATCGCCCGATTGCCGACGGCGATGTCGTCGCCCTCTCCGATCTCGGCATCAGCCTCGATGTCCTCGCGTTGCCCGGCCACACCTCGGGCCACATCGGCTACGTCGGGAACGGTCTCGCCTTTGTCGGCGACACCCTCTTTGCCGGCGGCTGCGGCAGGGTTTTCGAAGGCACGATGGCGCAGATGCATGCATCGTTGTCGAAACTCGCGTCTCTTCCACCCGAAACAAAGACATACTGCGCGCACGAGTACACCCTCGCCAATCTTCGGTTCGCCATGGCCGTCGAGCCCGGCAACACCGAGCTCGCCGATCGACTCGCCGCCACCGAGACGGCCCGGGCCGAAAACCAGCCGACGGTGCCTTCCACGATAGGTTTCGAGCTCGCCACCAACCCGTTTCTCCGATGCTCCGAGCCAGATGTGGTTTCCGCAGCAGTGGCCCAAGCGGGCCACAATCTCGAGCCCGGGGCGGAGGTCTTCGGAATCGTCCGAAGGTGGAAAGACGGCTGGTCGGGCTGATGAACTCCCAAAACTCCGACGTCCGGCTCTACACCCGCCGATGGTGCACCTACTGCGTTGCGGCCCGGCGCCTGCTGACCAAGCTCGAGATCGAATTTGACGAAATTCCCCTCGACAAGAACCCCGAACTCCGCCGTTCCCTGTCCCAAGCCAACGATCGCTGGCCGACCCTGCCCATGATCTTCATCGGAGATCTCTTTGTCGGGGGCTATCGCGAGCTCTCCCGGCTGAAAAAGAGCCGTGAGCTCGGTACGTTATTGGAGGGCACTGGCTGATGGCCACCCCACGCACCCGGCTTCGACTGGTCTTGTTTCAGATCCGCGAAGACCCAGTCCCCCTGCTCCAGGAGCAGAGCTGTTTCATTGAGCGATGTCTCGTTACCAGGGACCAGTTCACCTTTATCAACATCGTCGACACACCCAATGTGAGCTGGAAGGACGTCGAGAACGCGCATGCCATCTTCATCGGCGGCGCCGGCGCCTTCTCGGTCAAGGAGGATCACCGTTTCACCGCACCCCTCGCAGACCTCGTTCACGAGATTCTCGAACGCGACCGACCGCTCTTCGGGGCATGTTGGGGTCACCAATTTCTGGTGAAGAATACCGGCGGGACCGTGATCGAGGACCCTGACCAGGAGGAGATCGGCACCTATTCGGTGAGCCTGACTTCTGAAGGGGTCGCGGATCCCCTCTTCGGAGAGTTTCCCTCACCGTTCTGGGCGCAGCTCGGACACAAGGACAGCGCGACGAGCCTCGGCCCGGGTTGGCGCGAGCTCGCCTACACAGCGAAGTCGCGCTATCAGGCAATCCGTCTCGAGGGCAGACCGGTCTACGGGACCCAGTTCCATTCTGAGCTGAACGAGGAACGACTCCGAGAGCGGCTCCTGGTTTACCTCGACGACTACATCGGCGGGGACCTTGAGGAGTTCGAGAAGATCATTCGTGGATTGCGACCATCCATCGATGCGGATCGGATGATGGCGCGGTTCTTGGAGTTGTACGCGTAGCTCGATCCTCGATACTCGTCTCTCGATGCTCTCGTGGTCCCATCGAAAACCACAGCGACGACCTTGAACGACGAGCGGCGCCGGTTCCGGGTTCCTGCGCGTGTTCCTGTCCCTGCCCTCACCGACGACACGGATCGCTACAGGTGTTTGCGATCTTCGAGAATGATCCGGACGATCACGACACGGGCATGCGGTCGGAGTATCATTCACGCCGAGGGGGAAGCCATGAAAAAGTTGATCGCCTTTCTGACTGTTGCGGTGTTGGCGGCCGGGGTCATGCTCTCGTTTGCGAATGATGACGACGACGAACAGCTCGAAGCTCTCGAGAACCGGCTCAGACGCGCCGCGCACGAACGCGATGTGCTCGCCAAGCGCATCGACGACGTGCTCTGGACCCAGCGCGTCGGCGACGTTGCCGTGGTGGAAAAGGTCAGGATCTACGGCCCGCCCAAATGGCGCGAAGAGAACCCCAACGGGATCGGCGCCGGCAACCCGGTCAAGTTCTACGCCTACCTCTTCACTCCCAAGACCTTCAACGACGCCGGCAAACTGCCGCTGCTGGTTCTTCCGCACGGCGGTGTCCACGCCGACTTCACGACCTACTATGCGCACATCATTCGTGAGCTCATGGCCCAGGGCTACATCGTCGTGGCGCCCGAGTACCGCGGATCCACCGGCTACGGCAAGTCCTTTTACGAGCTCATCGACTACGGCGGCCGCGAGGTGGATGACGCTCTCGCCGCCCGAAACTGGGCGGTGAAAAACCACCCGAGGGTCGATTCCGGCCGTGTCGGCATGCTCGGTTGGAGCCACGGCGGTCTCATTACCCTCATGAGTCTCTTCGACCACCCGGACTCCTATGTCTGCGGCTACGCCGGAGTTCCCGTCTCCGATCTCATTCTCCGCATGGGCTACCTCGGTCAGGACTACCGCGATCTCTATGAGGCCGATTTCCACATCGGTGAGGATGTCGAGTCGAACATGGCCGAGTACAAGCGACGGTCACCGGTCTGGAACGTACACAAGCTCACCAAACCCGTCAGAATTCACACCAATCCCCATGATGAGGATGTCAACTTCATCGAAGTCGAGCACCTCATGCAGGCCCTCACCGCTGAAGGCAAGGACTTCGAGTACGAGGTCTACGATGTCCCGGGCGGTCACAGCTTCGACCGGCTCGACACCCCCGAGGCATGGACGGCCCGCAAGGAGATCTACGCTTTTCTCGCGCGCTATCTCAAGCCCCCAAATCCGAAGATCAGCCTCGGGCTGACCGCGGAGGGGCGCGCCGCACCGTAGCACCAAGGGCATTCCTCAGCCGCATCGGCGCCTCGCTGCCCTCGCGACGAAACCTCATGAATACTTCGGGCTAGAGTCAGTGATCGCCCATGGGATATCGGGGGCCGCCAATGGATGTCATTCCGAGCGAACGTAGCGAGTCGAAGTATCCCCCGAAGGTCAGAGCGAAGATGAGGAATACCACGCAAGTCCGCCCCGTAGAGGATCGACTCCGACCGCCGCTCCACCAAACACCCTCCCGGATCGGCCTCGATCATCTCGGGATCGGGATCGAAAGGCACCGCAACCGTCCCACTTGACTTCAAGGCATCACTTGTTTATGTTTGTTTTACACCATGAAGGTAATCCCCCACCCCGCCACCGTCCAACGGGCCGAAGCCCCCAGGCTCCTCGAAAACATGCGGCGAGCGATCCGGGTCCACCACTACTCCATCCGAACCGAAGAGGCCTATCTCGGCTGGGTGAACCGGTTCTTTCGTTTTCACCGGCGACATCCCAAGGAACTCGCCGCCGACGACCTCAACCGGTTTCTGACTCACCTCGCCGTTCACGGTCGGGTCGCCGCCTCGACACAGCGCCAGGCGCTGAGTGCCATTCTCTTTCTCTACCGTAATGTCCTCAAAATGGACCCGCCCTGGATCGAAGACATCGTTCGCGCCCGCCAGCCCAAGCGGCTCCCCACGGTCCTCTCGAAAGAAGAGGTCGTCGCCCTACTTACCCGCCTCGGAGGCACAACTCAGCTGATCGTGATGCTTCTCTACGGAACCGGTATGCGCATCCTCGAGTGCCTGCGGCTCCGTGTTCAGGATGTCGATTTCTCTCTCGGCGCGATTACAATCCGCGACGGCAAAGGTCGCAAAGACCGCGTGGCACTCCTTCGCCACACACCTCCTGATGGCCGGCTACGACATTCGAACCATCCAGGAACTCCTGGGCCACAAGGATGTCAAAACGACCATGATCTACACCCATGTCCTCAACCGGTTCGGAGGCAAAGGTGTCGTCAGCCCGGTAGACGCTCTCGGCATCGGCGCCCCAGAACGAGTCTCAGCAATAGACCACCTTTCGTGTGACATTGCGGATCGAGCAATAGAACACCCCGCCTGCGAAGGAGTACAATTGAGCCACGAGTCAACGGGGCTGCGGTGGCTGTGGGAAACGGCGGCCGTTTTCCACAACTCCGTAGCCCAGCAGTGGACTCCTTTCACCTAAACCCCTGAGCAAACAGAGACCGAGCGGCTTCCTTTGAGGGTGCGGGCGATTGAATCGCCGCGAC
>JARFRM010000253.1 GCA_029287235.1 Thermoanaerobaculales bacterium | reverse complement strand
GCATTTGGCCCGTTTTTCGCCTGTTTCTTGGCCCATACCACCAGTATGAACCGGCGAAACAGGCGAAAAACGGCCTCAAATGACGCTCCGAAATCCATCCACCATCTATGCGGTGCAGGCTCCTAGCCGATGCGGCGTAGCACTCAGAATTGCTCGGGGTGCCCGAAATAGAATCCCTGCTGGAGCATGACACCGAGATCGGCGAGGGCGTGCATCTCGTCCTCCCGCTCGACGCCTTCCGCGATGACCACCGAGCGAATGGTTCCGGCAAAGCTGGTAATGGCGGACACGAGATTCCGTTTGATGGGCTCGCCCGGGAGATCTCGGACGAGCATGTGGTTGAGCTTGATGAAGTCCGGCTCGAGTTCGGCCAGCACATGGAGGGCACTGTACCCCGTTCCCATGTCATCGATGGCGATTCGAAAGCCCGCCTCCCGCAGCTCGAGGACGCGGTGTTTGAGCGCCGCCTGACTCTCCGCGTAGGTCCTCTCGGTAATTTCGAGCACACACCGCTCCGGGCCCAGAGAAGACGCGGCGACGAGATCGACGAGACCGACGCCGATGGAATCCAGATACTCGAGGCCGTGGTTGGAGAGATTGATGAAGAGCATCACGTTTTCCGGCAGGCGAACGGCCCGCTCGAGAGCGAGCTCGACGCACAGATGCTCGGCCTCCCCGAGAATCCCGGACCTTTCGGCAAAACCGAAGAAATTCTCCGCCGGCCCGAGGTAGCTCCCGGATGGGCCTCGGGTCAGGGCCTCGAAACCGAGAATCTCCTTTTCGGGAAGCCCGACGATGGGCTGGTAGAGAGTGGTCAGGCTTCGGTCGCTGAGGGCACGCCTGGCCTCGACCAGGCGCGCTTCGTCGAGGACCTCGCCTCGCTTGTGGAAATCCTGCCTTGCCTGGAGGATTCCGCCGTAGATCGCCCGCTCGGTTCGCTCGGCGGGCCGGCGAGTGATGAGCCCCTTGCCGATCTGGAGCGCCATGAGGCTCGTTTCTCCGGTGTCCTCCTCGGTGATCGAAATGCCACCAGCCAGGATCCCGTACAACCGCCCCGCCTCGGTGCGGTCGGCGAGGAACATGATGAAAACGTCCCCCCGGACCGCCTCCTGGCACAGCACCACATCACACCGGATCATCCGCCCGAGGATATCGCTGAGGTAGCGGGAAACATCGCACAGGAGGGCATCGTACCGCTCCCATCCGACCACCCTCTCGAGGTGCTGTTCGTGTTCCAGGTGAATCACGAAGACCGGGACCGATCCCTTGTCGTCGAGGAGCCGGCGAACCCGATCGATGACCACCGGCAGGGTCGGCAGCTTGGTCGAGGGATCAAAGAGACTCGCCCGATACTGCAGAAGTCGCGTCCGCAGATCGACGAGGTCGGTGATCTTCCGATCGTCAGTCACTCGTTGAGCCTTCCCGTTCGGCGAGCAGCTGACGCACCTGTCCGGCGAGCTCACGAGGGGAAAACGGCTTGTAGATATATGCATTGGCGCCGAGCTGCAGAGTTTCGAGTTGGGCCCTGTGGCCTGTACGGGCGGAGACCACGAGGACGACGACATTGCGGCCACGGGCATCCAATCGCAGGAGTTTGAGAAGCTCGAAACCGTCGAGATCGGGCATCATGAGGTCGAGAAGCAGCAGCTCGGGGGGCTCCTCGAGCACCCGGGCGAGGGCCGCTCGACCGTCGGTGTAGGTCTCGACCTCGTGACCCTCGCCCCGAAGGACGGTGGCGAGAAGCTCGACCATGTCCGGCTCGTCGTCCACGACGTAGATTCGATTCACTCTCAGCTCCAGACGGCAGTCCTCTGATTGTAAGTCAGGAATGGAATTCTATCAAAGCTGGTCCGCTTCAGACCGACACGGAAGCCAGACAAAGAACGTCGATCCCGTCCCGACTTCGCTCTCCACCCACACCACCCCACGATGAGCCTCGACGATGTGGTGCACCAACGACAGTCCGAGGCCCATCCCACCGAAACGCCGACGAGTACTTTGATCGACCTGGTGAAATCGATCAAAGACCCGAACCAGCTCGCCGGGGGGGATCCCGATCCCGGAATCCGAAACTCGGATGAGTACACCCGCGTGCCCTTCGTGATCACACTCTTCGGCGGCAATGATGAGAAATCCGCCCTCCGAGGTGAACTTCACCGCATTGTCCAGGAGGTTGAGTACGACCCTCTCGAGCTGTTCGGGATTTCCCTGAACCTGCGGCAGGCCCGACGGATGTTCGAAAGTGAAGAGCAGGTTCTTTGATCGAATCCGGGCTTCGTAGACCTCTGTGACCATCGAGATGAGCTCGAGGAGATCGATGGGTTGGGATGCCAGATCCTCGGGCCACGCCTTCTCCACCTGGGAGAGCTGCACGAGATCCTCGACACGGAGAGCCAGTCGATCGACGTTGCGGCGACACACAGCCACTGCGCGATGTGCCTCTTCAGCGAGCTCGCCGAGCTCACCCTCATCGAGCAACTCGAGAAATCCCTTGAGCGCGGTGAGAGGAGTCCTCAATTCGTGCGAGACATTCGCCACCAAGTCGACCTTGAGCTGATCGAGGGCCTGCAGCTCGAGGTTCGCCTGGCGAAGGCGGCCGATGGTCTGCTGCAGATCGTCGGTCATATCGTTGAACGCATCCGCCAGCTCCTGAACCTCGTCTGCCGACCGGATACTGACTCGCTCGTCCAATCGACCGGCCCTGATTCTCCTGACACCGGCATGGAGGTCTTCGAGATTGCTTGTGATGCCCCGCGCCAACGCAGTCGACACCCGCTCGGTCACAACCAGACCCAACACGAGCGCGATGACCATGATCAGCAGTCCCCGTCGAAGCTGTTGATTGATGCGATCGTAGTTGAAAGTCGCAACCAACGCCATTGCGAGAAACCGACCTTCTTCTTCATCCGACACCACGACCCGATACACGGTCCTGCCGGCGACCTCCACCCGGACGGCGGACTCGACTCGGGATCTCACCTGCCCGTAGAGGCCAGTGTCACTAATCTTCGGGGAGGGGCCGTCCCAGGGCCAAAACTCCACCGCGTCGCGAGATGCGGAGAACATCAGCGTTCCATCGAGTCTGGCGAGGTCCAGCCTCTCCACATCAGGATTGAGATCCATTAACCGGGCAACCCCGATGCTGACGGGATCCTTCAGACCCCACTCACCATACATGTCGGCAATTTGAATAAGGGGAACACTGACCAATCCGGCAAAGTCCTGCGCCGACGTCTCGAGCGCCTGACGTGAGGAGTAGAACCGATAGAGAACAATGCTCGCGGTGCTGGCCAGCAAGGTGACCACAACCGCAAACGCGATGTAGCGAGCCATCCTGGCCTGAAGGCGGCCCCGCTCAACCGGCATGATTCACCGAGTGTCTACTTATGTCGGAGCGTCGCGACATCCAGCCGTTCTGATTGCGGCTGCTTCCCCACAACCCAGCGCGATCCGCGCATCTCGCACGCGCTCCTCCGCGGCCCGCGAGGCACGACGGACAGCGCTTCGCGGACCTTGTGACGAAACCCGGTGAGAAAAACGGGTTCAGCAATTGCCCTCCGTACGGATCTGACGATCAATCGTATCACTCGAGATTCTGTACCTGTTCCCGCACCTTCTCGAGAGCGGCCTTGGCATCGACCAGTCGCTCAGCCACTCCCAGCTCCCGGCACTTCGAACCGAGGGTGTTGAGTTCCCGTAGGATCTCCTGACACATGAAGTCGAGGGGCCTGCCCACCGCACCACCCTCGTCGAGTCGCCCGACGAATCCCGCAAGATGCGAGCGAAGCCGGACAAGCTCTTCACTGACATCGGCCCGGTCGGCAAGTACCGCAGCTTCTTGGACTTGGCGTTCGGGCTCGATGGCGGAACCGACTCCGACAAGCTCGGCGAGACGATCCTGGAGACGAACGAAGATCAGATCTCGGAGTTCTCCGACCTGTGGTTCGAACCAGTCGAGAAACTCCTCGATGGTTCCCAGGTCCGAACGAATTTGACGAACCAGCGCATCGGCTTCAGCGTGCCTCATCACCATCATCGCCGCCACCGCCTCGGTGGTCAGGGCGCCGAGACCGATGGCCTCTTCGGGCTGAGGGCTCACCGCCGTGGTTTCGATGGAGACCAGGCCGGGGATCGCGAGAAGATCGCCGACGGCCAGGTTGCCGGTCACGTTCTCGCTGAGTTGCAGATCGGCGAGTTGTCCGGCAATGACGGCCACCGCATCACTGTTGACGACCGCTCGGACCGGTTGCGGCGCAGTTCGTTCGAAATCGACCTGAACCGTCACTCTTCCACGCTCGAGTCCTTCCGCCACCGCCGATCTCACCGCCGCTTCCAACTCGGGCACCTCATCGCGGACATTGGTCCGCACGACGATGTCGAGAAACTTGTGGTTGACCGAACGGACGACCACCGACGCCGTCAGTCGCTCGGAAATCGCGCCCTGCGCGCGGCCGAATCCAGTCATGCTTGCCAGGTGCATCGAATCTCCCTTGCTGCGTGCGCCTTTTCATCATGATCGGCTCGCGCCGCGACTGCAACTCCGGCCCGCACACTCGCCGGCTCATCGGCTGCGGCCGACGATCCACGGCACCCGGCTGCGTTCTCTCAATTCTCAGTCGGTGAACTCCGGCGCCCTGCGCTCCAAGAAGGCCCGCGCACCCTCGCCCGGATCACCGGAGGAAAACAGCAACTTGAAGGCGGCAAGCTCCAGATCCGAACGCGCACCGGTCGAGCTGCGCATCAGGTCGCGAGCCGTCGTGAGCGCCACCAGGGAAGCGTCCCGCGGTACGAGCGGCAATTCTCCATCCTGAAGCACCCGCTGGGCGAGGCCGAGACGAACCGCCTCATCTCCGGCCACCGGCGCGCTGTCCAACAGGCCCCTCGCCAGGGCCGCCCGTCCGGCTCGGCCGAGAGCCCACAACAGACCCGCGGTCGGTTCGCCCTGACCGAAGAGCAAACGGACTCCCGGGTGCAGGTAGACAAGGTCGGAACACAACGCCACATCGAGGCCCGGGGAGGCAAGGTCCGAACCCACCTCGGCCACCGTCACCGCTCGGCTTCGAGTCCACGGTTCGAGCGCCTTCCATGCAAGGTCCCTGATCTCGCCGGATGCGACGAAGCGCGCGTGCAACACACCCGGTCGGGTGGCGAGCCCGCACAAAGTGTCGAGCTGGGACTGCGGCGATTCCTCGGTTCGCCATTCCACGGTCTTCATGGGGCCAGTGTAACCCCAGTCCGCCTCGCGACGACACCCGGTGGCGAGCACGCCGGCGGCGGGGCCACCGAGACTTGCCGACTAGCAACCTTCGTGCCCGATCGCACGCAATTGCCATCAAGACCCGCGCTCGCACCCCGTTAACACGAGCTACCTCAGATATTTAGAAAAATTTCCCCGGATATGTTAGAATCCGCGGCCGAGTCGTATGTAAAGGAGGGTTGAATCAACCCATGGCTGATCTTTACCAGTTTCGCACTGCACCTGAAGAACCCCTCGATTGCGTGTACTTCCTGCACACCTCCGGAAGCGACCCCATCGCCAATATCGCACTGGAGGCCAAGGAAAAGCGTGCCCTGCGCACGAAAATCAAGGGTCTTGCCCCTCGTGGAGAGGAGGGCGAGATCATCTCGGGCGAGTGTCCCCTGGACCTCGCCCACCGGGTCACGTTTGTCGGGCTCGGAGAAGAAACCGCGATCACCCACGGAAAGCTTCGCGACGCTCTCCGGCGCGTGATGAGACAGGCGACCAGAAACCGTGAATACCAGATCGGCCTCGCCGTTTCGGCACGGGTCCACGGTCTCTCACAAGCCGAGTCTCGACTCTTTGCCCTCCGCGAGGCCTCCATTGCGGACTACACCTTCGACCAATTCAAATCGAAGAAGAACGAGTTCGACAAGATCGACGGCCTGCACATTTTGCCTCTCGCAAAGGAAAGCGAGGAACAGCTCGAGGAACAGCTCGGCTCGGTGCGCCTCCTTCGGACGTCGGTCCAACTTGCCCGCGATCTCGCCAATCGCCCGGGCAACGATCTCACGCCCGAGACCCTGTCCACCGCCGCTCGCGACATGGCCGAAGATCTCAACGGCCTGCGGGTGACCATCCTCGGAAAGAAGGAGCTGCTCAAGGAGAAAATGGGCGGACTCCTCGCCGTGAGCCAGGGTTCCATCGAAGAGCCCAGGATGATCGTTCTCGAGCACCGACCCAAGAAGCCCAAACGCTCGGTGGTGTTGGTCGGCAAAGGCGTCACCTTCGACTCCGGCGGCATCTCGCTGAAGCCGCCCAAGGGGATGGGTGATATGAAGTCCGACATGGCCGGCGGGGCCACGGTGATCGGCGTCATGCGCGCCGTGGCCGAGCTCGAGCTGCCCATCAAGGTCGTCGGCCTGGTGCCGACAGCTGAGAACATGCCCTCCGGAACCGCGATCAGACCCGGGGACATCATCACCACCTCGAGCGGCAAGACGGTCGAGATTGAGAACACCGATGCCGAGGGCAGGCTCTTGCTCGCGGACGCGCTCCACTACGCGACCCGTTTCAACCCGGACATCATCCTCGATTTCGCGACCCTCACCGGTGCCTGCGTCGTCGCGCTGGGACACGAGGCGGCCGGGGTCATGGGCAACGACAAGGATCTGCAGGCAACGCTCATGGCCATCGGAGAGCGGGTCGGAGAGCGGGTCTGGTCAATGCCGAATTACGACGAGTACCTGAGCTATCTTTCAAGTGATTGGGCCGATTTCAAGAACGCCGGCAGTCGCCCGGGTGGGGCCGTCACCGCCGGAGTGTTCCTCAAGCAGTTCGTGCCCGAGAAGGCCTCCTGGGCCCACATCGATATCGCCGGCGTCGGCTTCCTCGACAAGGTCCACAACGGCTTGCCCAAGGGCGCGACCGGGTTCGGCGTCGTGCTCACCACGACCTTCCTTCAGGGTCTGTTGAAGTAGAAACCACCGGTTTTTGGTTCTTAACTCTTAATTCTTAATTATTTAGATCATACGACCCGTTCTCGGAAAACCGCGAACGGGTCGTTGTATTCTGGGCCCCAGATGAGCATTCAGTCAACGAGAATCGGTCCTTTTGAACTGTCGCCTCCCGTGGTGCTTGCCCCCATGGCGGGGATCACCAACTATCCTTTCCGCTCGCTCTGCCGCCGTTTCGGCGCCGCCCTCTTCGTCAGCGAGATGATCACCGCCCGAGCCCTCGTAGAGGGTGCCCACAAGGCCCACAGGCTCGCCGGCTTCGGCCCCGAAGAACACCCACGAAGTCTGCAGCTCTACGGTGTCGACCCGTTTTTCGTCGGTGAGGCCGTTCGGTGGCTCGTCGAAGAGGGCTTGGTCGATCACATCGATCTCAACTTCGGCTGCCCGGTTCGCAAGGTCACCAAGAAGGGCGGCGGTGCAGCCATCCCGGTCAAACCCAGACTGTTGCGCAGCATCGTTCGTGCTGCGGTCGCCGCTGCCGGGCAGGTGCCGGTGACCATCAAGTTCCGCATGGGGATCAATGACGACCTGTTGACCTTCCTCGAAACCGGTCGAATTGCCGAAGCGGAAGGGTGCGCCGCCGTCACCCTCCACGCACGAACGGCGGCGCAGCTCTATGACGGGCATGCAAGGTGGGAGGCGATCGGCGAGCTCAAACAAGTGGTGTCGACCATCCCCGTCTTCGGCAACGGCGATATCTGGGTCGCCGAGGATGCGATTCGGATGATGGAGGCTACCGCGTGCGACGGGGTCGCCATCGGCCGGGGTTGTCTCGGACGTCCATGGCTCTTCCGGGATCTGGCCGACGTTTTCGCAGGACGGGCGCCATCCCCCGGACCCACCTTTGGTGAGGTCGCCGACACCATGGAAGAGCACGCGCAACTGTTGGTGGATTGGTTCGGGGACGAGAGACTCTCGCTGCTGGCGTTTCGCAAGCACGCCGGCTGGTACACCAAGGGCTTCTCTTCGAGCGCCCGACTCCGCGACCGGCTCATGCGGGTGGAAACCCTCACCGAGCTGGCCGGGGTCCTCGACGGCATCGATCGAGCCGAATCCTACCCCGCAAACGCCCACCTCATGCGACGCGGTAAGAGACAGGGCACCCAGAAAGTGGTGTTGCCGCGGGGATACCTCGACGATCTCGACGATGACACGCCCCCCTACGACGAGGGCGAGCCTGTTTCGGGGGGTTAGGCGTCGCGTCCGTGCCCGTTCGCGTTCCCGACATGGTTCCATCATAACTGTTGCCCGAGAGTGCCCCCCTTGACAATGTTCGGCGTTACTTTCCACCCGACCGAATCGCCCCGCGGGGCCGAACATTGATCAAGGACGGCACGTCCGGTCAAGGCCGGCCGCCGCTCGCTCAATCAGCGTGGTCGCCGCACTCCCGGTCACCACTGAACGACCACGCTGATTGGGCGACGCCGGGCCACCAAGGGTGGCCCGGAAGGCCGGGCATGAGGGACGACCCTACGGACCGTGACCGCAGCCGTCACCTCTGCCGTGAACCCGGCCGATTTGCAACGATTTGCAGATCCTTCCGGCTCAACCGCTGCTCGTGGAGCACCGTCAGACCTTCGCGGACGTCGGCCGGAATCTCGTCGGCCTGGTCCGCGCGGATAATGGCGTAGACCAGAGCATCCTGGCGCAGATGCCGCGCAAGATCTCCGGCGTCGTTGGTCTCCAGGGTGTAGAGGCCATCGGAGTAGAAAGCGATGGCCGTCGGGATATTGCCCGCCCGCCAGGCCATCACGCGGTGCCCCTCGGCCCTGGAGGCGGCGGTGATTTCCCTGGTCTTCAGAGCAAATGACCGCGCCGATTTCCTCGGCTCCATGGCCGGGTAGACCAGCGCCGTGGCCGCGAGGTAGAGCGCAGCCATCCCGCCGGCGGTCACCACCACCGACTGGACCCCACGCCCACGCAACGCCATGACGAGCGTTCCCACTCCCGTCGCGAGAAGCAATCCACCGAGCATGAAGACCATCCAAATCGGAAGATATTCAACCCGCTGAGCGGCAAAGGGGAGGGCCACCGCCACCAGAGTGAAAAGGCCACCGACCAAGGCCTGCCCGAGGGTGACCCACCGTCGATCGAGCGAGACCGAATTCCCCAACTCATCACGCCACCCGGTGACCACCGCAACGAGAACCGACATCATGAGCGCCAACGCCGGCAACGCCGGCAGCACATAGAGATCTCTCTTTTCGGTGGAGATGGAAAAAAAGACCACGACAAAGACCGCCGCCACCAACGCCAGCCGCACGCCCGTCGAGAGTCGTCGATTTCGCCACGCCACGACCAGCGCGCCCGGCAGCAGGCCGGTCCACGGCAGCAGCGACAGCGGCAATCGTTCAGCGTAGTACCAGAACGGCCTCACGTGGTGCATCCCGTGCATTCCACGCTCGACAAAGTGCTCGCGCAGCGC
>JARFRM010000280.1 GCA_029287235.1 Thermoanaerobaculales bacterium | reverse complement strand
GGGGCCTTAAGACCCCGCCTACGGTTCTGCCGCCACAACCACGAAGACCCCAAGGATGACACCAAGATATGAATGGCTCGGCCGATGGCCGAGCCATTCATATCTCTTCTTGGTGATTTCTTCGTGTCTTGGTGACTTCGTGGTTGCGACGTTGTCGTGCTCAGACCGGGGGCAGGACCGTCCCCGCGTGCTCGAACTTGACGGCGCGCTGCCCGGTGGTGCAGGCCATGCACGCCGGCGCGCCCTTGATCACCAGTTGCTGGAAAACTTCGATGGGCAGATAAAAAAGCGCGTCGACGCCGAGCTCGGTTTGGACCTCGTCCACATCACGGGCGAAACGGGCGCCGATGAGCTCGGACTGGGTCGGGGTGTTGATCCCCTGGAAACAGGAGTCGATGACCATGGGCCAGAGGGTGCCGAACCAGATGGATTTGGCCCCTGCGGCCCGAAAGGCCCTCACGATCCGCGAAGCGTTGGTTCCCCGCACGATGCTGTCGTCGACGATGAAGACGTTCTTGTCCTTCACGGAAATGCTGTCGACGCGGAAGTCGAGCATGGCGGCCTCGTCACGGGCCTTCTGGGTCTCCTCCATGAAGATCCGGCCGCCGTAGCGGTACTTGGAGATCGGCGTCGCGTACTGGATGACCCCTCCGTTGATCTCCTTCTCGAGCTTCTGGGCGAAGGCCTCGGCACCGGGAATCGGCGAGTGTGGGATCGGCACCACGAGATCGATTTGATTGACGAGATCGGGGGCTTCCTCCGTCAGGTGCAGCGCGAGAGCGCGTCCGGCTCGCCACCTGAAGGTGCGGATGGGATCGCCCATCATCTTGGACTCGACATCGGCGAAATAGATGAGCTCGAAGGCACAGGGCCGGGGGTCTTTCTCCACGAGCACCCGCTCATCGATCTCGAGGTTCCGATCGATGAAGAGCGCGGTACCGTGGGGCACCTCTTCGTCCACCGAAAATCCGTTCTGCTCGAGGGCCAGGGTCTCCGAGGCGATCATCACGGTCTTCTCGTCGCCCCGGGCCCGCGATCCCCTGACCATGGGTCTGAATCCGTGCGGATCACGGAACGCATAGAGCCCGGACGGCGTCACGGCCACCGCCGAGTAGGCCCCGGTCACCCGTTTCTGGATTTCGGCGACCGCCTTGAAGAAGACCTCTTTCTCCGGCGCCATGGGATCTTCGGATCGGAAGTGCTCGATCCACAGCGCCAGAACACGCAGTAGGGGCTCGGCATCACAGGTGGCGGCCAACGCCTGACCTCGGGACCCGAGCTCCGCATCGATCTGCTTGACGTTGGTGATGTGGCCGTTGTGCGCCAACGACAACCCGAGAAATGCGTCGAAAAACGGCTGGGCGTTGATGGTGCCGCCGCTGCCGAAGGTCTTGTAGCGGGTGTGGGCGATCCCGAGATCGCCGTTGAGATCGACGAGCGGCTTGAAGATATCGTCGGCGAGGCCTTCTCCGCGTTCCAGAGCGTACCGCCGGTGCACCGGGTCGAACAGAAAGAGCCCCGCATAGGCCGGGCCCCGGTGTTGAAGAAAGTGGGCGCCGTTGCCGAGATCGCCCACCACCGGTCGCCCGTTGTTGTTGATGACCCCGACGAGTCCGCACATAGGCTATTTCCCCCTGGCGAGGACACTATAGCGCGCTGGAACGGCATTGTGGACCTCTATGCGAGAAAGTCGACAGTTCACAGTCGACAGTCGACAGTTCGGGCCATCGCAAGGCCCAAATACAGGCTCATCGCCAAGGGAGAAATACTGAACAGCGTCGAAAACGAGGAGTCACCAGCATGATATCGAGGAAGCCGTAGACCTTGCCAGTCGCACAATCGGATGGTCAGCCTGCGATGGAAACTGTCAACTGTTGACTGTCAACTGTGGACTAGTCTTCGTCCTCGCCTTGTAGCTCTATCTCCCCCGTCATGGGCACGAAACGCACCGGAATCACCGACCGCTCCTCGACCCCGTCGTCGGTCTTCTTGATGACCATGAGTTGCTGGTAGAAGTCGCCGAGGGGAATGACCATCCGAGCGCCGACAGCGAGCTGATCGATGAGGGGCTCGGGGATCCGATCCGGCGCTGCGGTGACGATGACCCCGGCGAATGGAGCCTGTTCGGGCCAACCGCCGTAACCATCGCCGCAACGCACGTAGGCGTTGTCATAACCGAGCTCGGCGAGAGTGAGCTTGGCCCGTTCGCAAAGGCCCTGGCGGATTTCGACGGTGTAGACCTCCACGCCCATCGCGGCGAGCACCGCGGCCTGATAGCCGGACCCGGTGCCGATCTCGAGCACCTTGTCGCCCGCCTCGACTTCGAGGAGCTCGGACATGAGGGCGACAATATACGGCTGCGAAATCGTCTGGCTCTCGCCGATGGGCAGGGGTGAGTCCTGATAGGAGGCCTCGCGATAGTCGTCCGGGACGAACCGGTGTCGCGGCACCGACCTCATGGCCGCAAGAACCTGCTCATCCTTGACCCCACGCGTCTCGATCTGCTGCCGCACCATCCGCTCCCGGAGATCCGTCCAATCCGGACGCTCGGCCCCAACCGCCTGGCCACCGGGCGGACTACAGCCCGCCATCATCGCTCCGAGGAACAACGCCAAAGTGGCGCGCAGAATCCCACTCGATCGGTCGTGAGCTGGCATGATGGTTCTCCGCATTCCTTTGATCCATCCATGACTGTCCGATACAACGCAGCGCGGTTTCGACCCGACGAACTCGTTATTGAGGCGGTCTTTCCGATCTCATGGTAGACCACACCGCACCGGGTTGCCATGGCGAACTCCGATTTCTGAAGCAAAAACCTTGCCGCTTGACAGTTTGGTGGAGGATACGCACGATGAAGCCATGAAAACCACACCCACCGATGCGGCGCCACCCTCCGACCAACCCGAAGGAATGTCTCGACGTGAACTCGTGGCCGGAGGAGCCCTCACTGCCGCGGCTCTTGCGACGTCCGGAGCCCAAAGAGCCCAGGCCGAAGAGCGCTCCTCTGTGGCCGTGGCGTCCGCGAACGGTCTCGAGGCCGTGGGCCGGGCAGTGGCGCAGATGGACGCCGGAATCTCCCCGGTGGAGGCCGCCGTTCACGGAGTCGCCGTGGTCGAGGACGATCCCGACGACGTCACCGTGGGCTATGGCGGGCTGCCGAACTCCGAGGGCGTGGTCCAACTCGATTCCTGCTGCATGGATGGTCCCACCATGCGCGCCGGCGCGGTCGCCGCCCTCGAGGGCTTTCGTCATCCGGCCCAGGTCGCGCTCCAGGTTCTTCAGCGAACGACCCGGGTCCTTCTGGTCGGCGAGGGAGCCGCCCGCTTCGCCCGCACCATCGGCTTTGAGGAGGAGAATCTCCTCACCGAGAAGGCACGCAAAATCTGGCTCTATTGGAAGGCCAACATGTCTGATCGCGACGACTGGATTCCGGGTCCCGGTCAGACCGAAGATTCTGATGTTCAGTGGTTCATGAACACGTACGGCCCGGTCCGGCCGACCGGAACCATCAATCTCTGCGCGGTGGATGGCAACGGCGATGTGGGTGGAACCACAACCACTTCGGGTCTTTTCTTCAAGATTCCCGGTCGCGTCGGCGACTCACCCCTGATCGGTGCCGGACTCTTCGTCGACAACGAGGTCGGAGCGGCGGGCTCCACGGGACGCGGTGAGTCCGTGATCCAGATCGCCGGCGGCCACACCGTCGTCGAGTTCATGCGCGCGGGAAAGAGCCCCGAGGCCGCTTGTCTCGCCGCCTTGGAGCGGCTGGTGCAGGCAACCAGAGTCCCCTACCTCCTCGACGACAAGGGTCGACCATCCTTCAACGTCAAGTTCTACGCCGTCAACAAGGCCGGCGAGACCGGATCCGCAACCATCTGGTCGGGAGGGCGGCACGCCGTCTGCCGCACCGGATCGAAGCCCGTTCATCTGGACAGCGCGTATCTGTATGAGCGGGATCCGAAGTAGAGAGTTCACCTCTCCCCTAACCGCCGCCGGGCCGTAGCCGTATCTCCACCCGCGGCCGTAAACGCAACCGCATCCGAGCACGCGGGCAGAATGACGCCCACCGGGGGTGCCGGGTTTGACAATGTGCCCCAAGAACCTACCGGGAATGCTTCACCTCCGGCACATTGTCATACCGGGCACTCCGCGGCGAAAACGCTTTTAGCATTTCTCCAAGCTTGCCAAGAGGCCGCCGGCGCGCGGGCAGCGTGGTCACCGTCCCTCCAATCCCACCCGAATGACCACGCTGCCGGTGCGACGCTGGGGCGCCGAAGGCGGCCCAGAAGGCCGGAGCCCCGGGGACGCCGTAGATTCTTTGAACTCCCTCCCCGTGCGGATGCCAGGGAGAATTTCGTCGGACGAAAATGCGAGCCAGGCACCGCCGCCGCACGTTTGTATTCTCAGAAGCGTCATCTAAAGAGGACGCCCTCCTCTTGTTTTGGCATCAACCTCAATGACACCGAAGACCCTTCTGTAACTGTGTTTGTTCGGTTTCTTGGGGTTGATTCACGTCCCTGGCACAACCGTTGCTCTCTACCCCGGCGAAAGGAGGCCGTCATGACCAGTTCACTCTTCCGCATCGTCCTCGCCACCCTGATCGTCGGTGTCCTCGCCGGCGCCTCTCCCGCAGAGGCCGGCGGATACGTTGGGCTCTCGGTCTCGAATCACGGGGTCAGCGTCGGCTTTGGTTCGTCCAACTGGGGTATCTGGGGATCTTCCTGGAACTCAGGGGGAGCTTCGTTCGGCTTTTCCGCCGCCCTCTCCGGCTATGGTGAGTGGGTCCGAGTCGACGGTCTCGGTCGGGTGTGGCGACCCTGGGTCGCCACCGGATGGCAGCCCTACACCCACGGTCGCTGGGTCTGGACCTCTCTCGGCTGGACCTGGGTCGCCTACGAACCCTGGGGTTGGGCTCCACACCACTACGGCAACTGGGCCTACTCGACCATCGGCTGGGTGTGGTCCCCGGGCTATGTCTACCACCCTGGAAACGTCATCTGGGTCAGCTCCGGCACACACGTCGGCTGGTATCCATGCGCGCCGCGAGGTTGGAGCCACTACAATCGGGGCTACCACCACGGATGGCACTCGGGCTATGCCAACGGCCACCGCACCGGCTACTCCCGCGGGTATACGGATGGCTGGCGGGACGCCCGCTACGCGACGTGGGTCCCACGATCGCGGGTCACCGCCGAGAACGTTGCGCACCACGCGGTGGGTCACGAGGCCGCCACCCGTGCCGTGGCCAGGTCCCAGATCAGGACCATGTCGGCCTCACCGACACGGGCCCAGATTGAACGTGATGCCGGCAGGCCGGTCCCCGAGGCCCGGATCATCGAACGCAAGACGACAATCGACGGCCGCGACGTGCGGATGGTTCGCCCGGAAGGTCTCGAGCGGACAGTGGAGCGGCACAGCGCCTCCACCGTCAAGCGGGCCCTCAACCCAGCCGCCAGAGACAGCGTTTCTCGCCGAGAAGCGCGCTCAGTCAGCTCGGACTCCAGCCGGACCACCAGCCGCCAACAACGCTCGAAGGCGACCTCGCAAAACGTAGGGAGCAGGCGTTCGACGGACCACCGCCGCAGCTCTTCCCCACCGAGCCCGGCAACCCGATCGACCACAGCCCGATCCTCTTCGAGTGCGCCGTTTGAGGAGCGCCGCCAGACTCGATCGGCGACTCGATCGGTGACCCGATCTCAAACGGCATCGCCTTCGGCGGGCGCGACCGCGTCAACCGACCTTCGTCGCTCAGCCCGAACTCGAGCCCCGATGACAAACGCTCAGGTGTCCTCTCGATCCACACCGGGATCCAATCCCCGAACCACATCCGCAGTGACCTCGAGCCGGGCAAAAACAGAACCCACCTCCGCTCGACAACGAACGGCCGGAAAGCGATCCGAGGAGATCGACAAGAGGAAAACCGGGCGTTCCAGGAAGAGTGGGGAGATCGGATCCGGCGGCAAGGACAGGCGCCGGTCAGCGCCGAAGAAGGACTGATCATCCGAAACACTTCGACATCGGGGTGGGAGTCACTGATCTTCCACCCCGTTTTTTGGTAGCATGAAGATTGTGGATAGTCGTGACAGACCTCGATCGAGATCGCAGATTTCGCGCATCGAGCGCGCGCTCCGGCGCTGCCTCGAGTGGAGCCGGACCGGCCGCCACCTCAAGATCATCACCGAGGTCGACCGCGCACTGCCGGCCATCGGCCGCCAACCCCCACTCGAGGCGCAACTCCTGATCTGGAAAGCCCAGGCCCACCTGGCCATGGGCGACCCCGACAACGCGCACCTCGCCGCCGACAGATCGTGGAACCTGGACCCCTCGCCGTACGCGTGTCACCTGTTGTCGAACGCCCTCACCGCGGTCGGGCAGCCTGACGACGCAGAGGAACTCCTCAAAAGTGGTTGGAATCTCTTCCCAAACGCCTACCACCTTCCGGTGCAGCTGGCGATCCTGCTTTCGGATCAGGGGCGCCACCCCGAAGCCCTCGACACCATCGATCTTCTGCCGCGTGGTGCTCCCGTCCCGGATGACCTTCAGGTCTTCCTGCTCGGGCTCCACGCCAATTTACTGGCGACCATGGGAAGGTGGGGAGAGGCCGACGGCGTGCTGCGTGAGGGGCGCCACCAACACCCCGAGTCCGATCTGCTGGAAGATGCGCACAACAGCCTGCGTGGTGCGTGGGCACGATTCCGCGCCCACGAAAACCTCGCAGACTCGTGGGAGGAGGGGCTGTCACCCCTCGACGGTGTCGGGCTGGAAGTGGATGACGCCATCGTGCGGCAGGGCTCCTTCAACGAGCTTCCCAAGCTCGTCATCCTCGGCGCAAGAAGGCTTTGGCGCGCATATCTCGAGGCCAACCAACCGCGGCTGCAGTCTCCGCAACCCTGGGGCGCGGCGCTGCTTGCGGCGATTCTCGAACTCGACGGTGACAAGCCGTCCATCGCGTCGATGGCCCGCCTGAGTAGATCCCCCGCCTCGACCACCCGTTCGGCGTTGGCCCGGTTTCGCCGATTCTTGAGCGAGCTCGACACCAATATGGCGCGCCGAGCATTTGCCGCCACAACCAACCCCCAGCTCAACGACCCGTCGATTTCTTCGGCGGACACCCGGGTCGGGACGGTCGTTCCCTTTCCCTCCCGTTGAGAGGAGCCCGATCAATGCGCCCCAGGTCCATCACGCCACGAACGGCACCGGTTGTGATCGTTGTCCTCCTCTGCCTCGGAGCGGGACCTGTCTCAGCGGCCCAACGCGAGTATTCCGGCACCGAGACCTTCGCCGCACCGGATGGGACAAGGGTTGTCATCGATTCCGCCTCCGTCGACCTCAAACTTCGCACGGCGGATGTCCCGGAGGTCGAGGTCGCCACCGAACTGCGGATCTCGGGCGTCGGTGAGGAACGTGCGGAACGGTTCATCGCCAGCCACATGCCCACCACAGAGGTTTCGGATGGGCGGATCACCTTCACCATCAATCCGGGTCGCATGGGCTTCCTCGGTCTCGGCACTCTGACCGCCCGCACCCGGCTCGGCTTTCTCCTGCCGAGCCACGTGACCCCGGACATCACGACCACGGGCGGGGCGATCTCCATCCGAGGGGACCTTCCCAACGCGAGCCCCCTCTATCTGCGAACCTCTACCGGTGATATGGACTTCGTTGGAGCCACGGCGGCGGTGGATATCCGATCGGCCTCCGGTGACGCTCGTTTGGAGCTCTTCCGGCCGCTCGAGACGTTCTTTGCCCGAACATCGTCGGGAAACCTCAGTCTCTCCGGCGGCGCGCGAGAGGTCCACGCCGACACCGCTTCCGGAAGTGTCTGGATGGACAACCTCTCGGGCAACGCGGAGGTCGTCACCTCAACCGGCAAGCTCACCCTCGCCTGGGACCGGCTGGAACCGGAAAACCGGGTGGTCGTCCGGAGCGACTCCGGCCGCATTCACCTGACCATTCCTGAAGGCGTTTCCCCCCGGGGCAGCCTGCGCACCATCGGCGGCAATCTTCGGTCCGACTTTCCCGGCACCGTCAATGACGCGGGCGACACCATCACCCTGGCCGGTGATGGCCCCGAGATCATGATCGAATCCGCCTCGGGCGATGTCGTCTTGGAGGCGGGAACCTGGTGGGGCGGAACCTCCTCGGAAGGTGATTCGTCCACCGACTGAAGCGATCGAGAACCATTTCTCTCGTTTTGCGTTGTTCCTTTCGAAGCGACGGTGTTGAACCGCGCTCACCGAAGGGAGCGTCAATGAAAAACAACCTGATCGTCCTCGTGATCGCCATTGCCATCGCCAGCCCGCTGGCGGCAGGCGCCCCACGCATTCTCGAAGGCACCGTTTCGGCCGCCGATCTCGAAGCCGTCCAGCTCGATGCCGGGGTCGGCGACATCGACATCGTCGCCGTCGAAGGCGGCCTCGAGGTCTCCGTTGAGGTCCGACTGAAACCCCGACGAGGTGGGTTCTTCTCGTCCCTCAAGACAGCCCAGGCCGAGGTCGACGAGGCGGAACTCCGAATGGATGTGGCAAAGGGTATTCTGCGGATCGAGGTCGAAACCGACAGCGATGACCGCCATTTTGAAGAGACCTGGACCCTCGAACTCCCCGCACGACTCGATTTCAACCTGGATCTCGGTGTCGGCGATGTCGATGTTCGCGGTCTATCCGGGGGACTGACCGCCGATATCGGCGTTGGTGACCTCGTCGCCGAGGATGTCTCGGGCGATATCGAGATCGATATCGGCGTCGGCGCGGCCTCGATTCAGGTCGCCGCGATCGACTACGGTTCAGTGGACGGCTCCGGCGGAGTCGGGGACACGGAGCTGACGGTCAGGGGCGAGAAGATCTCTTCGTCCGGATTCATCGGAAAATCGGCCAACTGGACCGGCAACGGTGACCACGTCATCGAAATCTCGGTGGGCGTCGGCGATGCGAAGGTCACTCTGGAGTGACTCGTGAGGTTCGTAGGTTAGAAGGTTAGAGAGTTAGAGGGTTAGAAGGGTAGCGTCTCGTGCGCGAGTACAATGTCCCATTCTTACCTTCTCACTCTCTGACCTTCTAACCCTCTAACTCTCTAACCTTCTACCGTCTTACTGCTCATCACCACCTTCGCCCTCGAGCATCCACTTCGCTCCCAGGCGGGCGAGGAGGAAGCAGACGAAGGCGAGCACAAGGAGCATGATCAAACCGACCATCTGGCCCTGGAAGCCCGTGTACCAGGCGTGGGCATGCTCTTCGAGCACCGCGGTGCCGGCCACGTCTTCGAGCCAGAAATCGACCCCGACGCTGATGTATTGAATCAACGCGCCGAGCTTGGGAACCCGGAAGACCGCGCTGATGATCCCGAAGATCGCGGCGCCGGCCATCAGCCCCGACGCGATGAGGATCCCCTGTTCAGCCCGGGCTTCGCGAACCTTTTCGCTTCCACCGGTCTTCGATACCAGCCACGCGACCGCCGCCCCGGCCAGCACCGCCGCGTTGATGGAGATGGGGAGATACATCCCGAGGGCGAACGCCAGCATGGGAATTCCGCTCATCAAGAGCATCAGAGCGACGACTCCCCCCAGCGCGTAGAGCAACCAGGGTTGGTTCGCCGGGTCGCTCATCAGTCCATTGGAAACGGCAGCGATCATATTCGCCTGCGGGGCCGGCAGCACACGTTCGTTGGACACCATGAGCCCCGTGGCGGGATCCTCCACGACAAAGTGATAGGCGCTGTCCATGAGAGGAATGACCGCCGCCACCACAAATGCCGCCACCACCATGCCGAGAAATTTCCACCGCTCCTGATTCCGTGGGGTCGAGCCGAGCCAGTATCCGATCTTGAAATCGGTGATGAGCGCCCCGGATGTCGAGAGCGCAGTGCAGACGGCGGTACCGATGATGAGGGCGATGATCATCCCCGCGGTCCCCTTGAGTCCGATGATGATCATGCAGCCGATGGCCAGAACCACGGTGATGAGCGTCATCCCGGAGACCGGGTTGACACCGACGATGGCGATGGCCTGCGCAGCGACCGGGGTGAAGAGAAAGCTCAAGAGGAACCCGACGATCATCCCGACGGCGCCGAACTTGAGGCTCGCAACGAGACCGTAGCCGGCGGCGCCACCGTCGCCGGGTGTCACCATGGCGACGATGAAGAAGAGCACGCCGAGACCGAGGGTCGACACCGCCTGGATCAGCAGCACGTTCTTCGGCGACATATCGAGTTGGGTTCGCTCGGTGCCGTCGGACTCGGCCTGCGCCGCCTTGGAGAAACCCTTGAACCCGAGGGTGACCGATGAAGCGACGATCTTCCACATTCGAAGAATGCCGATGAGTCCGGAGATCGCGATCGCCCCGATCCCGATCGGTTTGACGAATGCGCCGAAGATCGCCGATGCGTTCATATCCGCAATCTGGTAGGTGGTCCCTGCAAAGGCCAGTGCGTCAATCTCCTTGCCGAAGAGGTAGATCAGGGGAACCATCACCAGCATCGCGAGCACCGACCCCGACGCGATGATCGAGGCATAGCGGATCCCGATGATGTAACCGAGGCCGAAGAGGGCCGCAATGGCGGTCAACTGGACCTCGATTCGGAGATCGGAGCCGATCCCACCCAACAGGGTCGAGCTCGAGAGACCGGCATTCCAGAGATGCAGCGCTTCGATGGAGAAGTCGAAGAGGGCGCCGATGCCGAACGAAATCAGGAGAATCTTGCCGGCGCCGCCCGCCGAGCTCTCGCCGGTGACCAGAATATTGTTGATCGCCGTGGCCTCGGGGAAAGGCAGCTCACCGTGGAGTTCCTTCACGAAGTACTTCCGCAGCGGAATGATCAGCACGACCCCGAGGGACCCACCGATGAAGCAGGCGAAGAAAATCTGCCACCACGAGACATCGAGCTGGTTGATGTACATCGCCGGCACGACAAAGGTCGCACCCGCGGCCACCACCCCTGCGGCCTGGCCCACCGACTGGACCATCACGTTTTCCAGGAGACTGCTCACCGGCTGCCGCATCTTGCCGAAGAAGATGGCCAGGATCGCGATGGGGATCGAAGCCTCGATGGCGTTGCCGGCTCGAAGCGCCATGTAGGCGCAAGCCGCGGTGAAGAGCACGACCATCGCAACGCCGACCCCGATGGACCACAGCGTCACCTCGGGCCGGAGATCATCCGCCGCGACGACGGGTTCGTAGACTTCGCCCGGTTCCAGCTTGCGGTAGGCGTTGGCGGGGAGCAGTTTCGAGTTGACCGGCTTCGATTCTTGCATCGTTCCTCCATTTGAGACTGCGGGGAATAGTAGCGCAGTTGCCGTGTTCGGGACAGTCGGACCGCAGCGACATCGATCTCCACGGAAAAAGGCGGGCGCCAGGCCCGATCTGACCTCAGGCCATCAGGTCTTCCAACGCATCGAGGAGTTCGTCGGCGCTGTCGAAAATCCGCAGATCTTCGGGCGAACCACCCGTGGGGGCCTCGATTCCCCAACTCCGCCAGCACCAAACCGGGATCGAGTTCTTGAGCGCCAGCGCGATCTCGGACAAGGTGCCCGTTCCGCCGCCGATCGCCACGCACAAGCACGCCGACAGAACGTTGAATGCGTTTCGAGCATTCCCCGCACCGGTGAAGACCGGGAGATGAACCCATGGGTTCGGGTAACCGCCGCCCGGGAAAGCCGTGGGCAGGATGGCCAGCGTCAACCCGCCGGCTTCGACGGCGCCTCGACTCGCGGCGGACATCACGCCCGAACCTCCACCGGTGAGCACCGCCCAATCGCACCGCGCAGCCATTGCGCCCACGGCCTCGGCGACCGCTTCCTCCTCAGCCGTGGCGATGTTCCCTCCGAGGACTCCGAGAACCTGCATTCTGATCGATTTCATGCAAAGCAGTATCTCATTTCCCGATCAACAGATGAAATATCGGACCAGGAATCTTGTGAGCCGCTGCCCGCACATGGTTGCTCGTGCTCGAGGGAAGCCTGCGACTACGAGAAACCAGCAACGAGGCGCGAGCAATGAGAAAAAAAAGCCCGGGCTGAAGCCCGGGCTCGTATTCTCGTATGAGAACGAAGAATTACTTCATGAGCACGAGGGCAACGCGACGATTCTGCGCGCGGCCTTCGCGGGTGCTGTTGTCGGCGATGGGCTTGTACTCACCGTAGGATGTCACGTTCATACGATGAAGCGGGAAACCCTTCTCACTGGCGAGATAGTCCATGACCCCCTTGGCGCGCTTGTAACCGAGGCTCAGGTTGTAGCTCTCACTACCGATGTTGTCGGTGTAGCCCTGAATTTCGACGTAGGCGCCGATGTTCTTCTTGATCACCTTTTCGGCGAAGGCGTCGAGAGCAGCCTTGGCCTCATCCGAGAGATTGGCGTTGTCAAACCCGAACTTCACGTCCTGATCGGTCAGAATGACCTCGGCGATGAAGGTGCCTTCGGCAAGCTTACCGGCCTTCTTGGCCCGATCGAGAGCCTCTTTGGCCGTCGCACTTGCCTGGTCGAGCTGCTTCTGCATCTCGGCATCCTTCTGATGAAGGGCCGTGATCTCTTTCTGATTGCCCTCGACCGAATTCTGAACTTCACCAATTTTGCCGTTGGTGACCGATTCGCTGTTCGCGACCTGCTCCTGCACGTACTTCTTTGACGCACAACCAGTGACAGTGAGCCCAGCCACGAGCAGAATGACGATCGCCGGGGAAACGAACTTCCGCATCATCCACCTCCAGTATTCCGTTACCAAAGTTTTTCGATGCTATTCAAATTTGCATCGCGGGTCGAACTATAACACAGCCTACGCTCTTGCGAAGTGCACGTCAATCACTACTTCTCACGCCTCGTGAAGACCGAGACCGACGACGCGAATCTGATCGCTCAATAGACATCCATGCAGATCGGATTGTCGGCGGTGACCTCGGCGGCGCATTCAACCACGCCATCGGCCAGCCTCACCAGCACCGGCGTCTGCAGAAACCAGTCGAAACCCGAGGGCAGCTCGGCGAGCCGACATGAATCACACGCGAACGGCTGAACTCCGACCGTCGGGTACCCGGTGCGCTCGGGCACGGCCACCGCAGTGGTGGGCAACGGGAGCTCGTCGGCAAAGAAGACCTCCATGAGCTCGTGGCAGTGCTCGCAGTCTTTGCGATAAAAGAGCACGTACTGCTGTCCCTTCTCGAGATCCTCGGGAAGACCTCGGATCCACGCCGCCAGATCGATCCCGAGAAAGTCCTCTCCCTGCCAGGCCGTGTAGTCAGGCAAATAGTAGCCCTCCGCCGGCCCGGCCGCGATCACTCCACCCGAAGGGACATCGGCGTTGTCGGGGGTCGTCCCCGACGAGGTCAGACCGAAAGCCAAGGCAACGCTGAGCACCGACCACAGCCCCACCGCCACCACTCGCCATGTGGGCTGCACTTCTTTCATTTCCAAAGCCTGGACACCTCGCGCGAGGAACACCAGTGACAGGAGGAAGATGAGATCGGTGACCAGGGTCACCCAGGGCGGAATCTGCACCGCCCCGAAACACCCGCAGCTCGCGGCGCCGAGCGCCACATCTCCGATGAGAACCGGAAGGAAGGACCCGAGCATCACGATCCCGGCGAGTCGAGCGAGACCGGGCATCAGGACCATGACCCCGACGACGACGAGTTCCATCGCGATGGAGAACTCGAGCACGAACCGAAGTTCAACTCCGTTTCCACCGAGCAACTTCACGAGAGCCGACGGTAAATTGCTGGGACTGCCATCCAACATTTTCAGAACGGCGCCCGTTCCGAGCCAGAGCGGAATGATCACACGGGCCAGTAGAACCGCAGCAGAGCTTCGCAATGTTCCGGGTCTGTCATCTTCGATCAGAGTCATACGATATTCACTCTCCTTGACAGGCCCAGATTAGCGCGGACCGGCAAACCGGCGGTGACACGCCTCAGAGCTTTTTACCGCATGTTGACGGTGCTTTGAATAGGGTTACGGGCCCGGCTGCCGCCATTGGCGGCCCAGCGTTGCGCGAACAGCGTGGTCGTTCTTCAGGCAAGATGATCCGTACCCGATCCCGATGGCCAAAAAACGTAACCTCGTTGCGCCGAGCTGGATCTCGCCGGCAACGGCCCGCCGAAAACGAGCTTCCAATTCCCCGGGGAATGTCAACGCACTCTTGGATGCGAGCGTCGCACCGGTGCGGTCCTTAAGGGCGAGCGGGACGCCCGGCCCCAGAACGGCCTCCACTCTGCACGGTCGACGGATACGGCCACGGTTACAGATACCGTCACGGCCGCGGCTACGGCAGCTCCCCGCCCCCGAGGTGCTTCCAGACATCCGCCTCGAGCTCAGCCGCCGCCCGCGTGGTCGCGGCGAGGGCCTTGTCGGCTCGCTCCAGCATGACCGCCGCATCCGGATCATCCGCCATGTCCTGCAGGTTGATCCGAACATTCATGGCTGCACCGAGGGCGGCAGCCCTCGCCATGGCGGCGCCCACGCCGGCGTCCGATGCCGAAGCCGCCATCCCGAGTTCACGGGCATCGGCGCACAGCTTCACCACACCGGGGCAGGCCTCTGCAACCTCGAGGGGGACACGAGCGGCTCCGAGGGTCGCCTCCCGCACCGCCGCCGTCTTGCCTTCTCCGGTCACCTTGTTGGCGTCCATCAATCGTTGGAAGGACCATGTGTCCTCATCGATGGCGTTCAGCAACTTCTGTTTGAGTTCCTGACCCCGAACGGAGATCTCCTCCAGCTCACCGCGGACTTTCGCATAGGCGGCCTTGGGATGGGGCAGATTGGCGACCATCGCCGCCAACGCCGCCGCAAGAGCTCCGGCCAACGCGGCCACGGACCCGCCGCCCGGGGCGGTGGAGTCGCGCGATGTCTCGTCTGCAAACTCCTGCAAAGTCAGGCTCGCAAGCGGTCGTTCCGGGGCGAGGATGTCCTCGACAACCTTCTCTGCCGGATTGAACTCGGAGACCTCGCTGAGCCCCAAACTCCGGATTGCCGTGTGAATGACATCCACTTCGGGCACACCCGGAGACCGCTCCATCCTGGTCAGGTAGTGGCGTCCCGCCTCGAGCATCGACCTTCTCGGAATCAAGCCCACCAGCTCCGATCCGGTGACCCGGATACCCCGCTTTCGGGCCGATTCGTCACAGGCGTCAAAGGCCGCGTGGACCGGAGTCACATCGAGGTCGATGAGATTCATGGAGACCTGAGCGCAGCCGTACTCGGGGATGAACCAACCCACTCCTCGAACCGCCTTGAGCAAGCCAGGCTGTATGACGTCCGTTCCATCGGGCCCCTTCACCATCCGGCCCTTCTCCCGCACGTCGAATGCGACCCGATTGGCCCACCGCTTGTCGGTGACGTTCAGGTTGACGTTGTAGGCAACCAGGAACTTCCGCGCCCCGGTCACCATCACACCGAAGGACGGGATGAAGGCGGCGGGTCCGAAGTCGGGGGCGAACTCCGGGGTCCTGAGCTTTTCTTCAAGGGCCTCGTACTCACCGCTCCGAATATCGGCGAGGGACCGGCGTTCGGGCCGGGTGGCGGCGTACTCGTAGAGATACACGGGCAGGCCGAGCTCCTCCCCCACCCTCTTGCCGAGTCGACGGGAAAGCTCGACGCACTCATCCATCGTGACGCCCGAAACCGGCACGAACGGACAGACATCGGTGGCGCCTTGGCGACCGTGCGCGCCGTGGTGGTTTCGCATGTCGATGAGCTCGAAGGACCGCTTGACCAGTTGGAATGCCCCTTCGAGCACCGCTTCCCCTTCGCCGACGAAGGTGATCACCGTTCGGTTGGTCTCAACTCCGGGATCGACGTCGAGCAGCTCGACGCCCGAGACTGCTGCGGCGGCATCGGCCACCACGTTGTAGATCTCTGGATCTCGGCCTTCAGAGATATTCGGAACGCACTCGACGATCTTCATCCATTCCTCCGTTGTGCCCCGCTCAGGAGCGGGCGACCTCGTCCATGTCGTACCGCACCATCATCTCGACCAGCTCGGCAAAACCGACCTTGGGCTCCCAACCGAGCTCGGTCTTGGCCCTGGTCGGATCGGCCAACAAAGCGTCCACCTCGGCCGGACGGAAGTGCCTGGGGTTGACCTCCACCCGGATCAATCCCGTGGCTCGGTCACGACCGACCTCGTCGATCCCACTCCCGTCCCACTCGAGCTCCACATCGGCCACACGGAACGCTAGGTCACAGAAGTCGCGCACCGAGTGATCCTCGCCGGTTCCCACCACGTAGTCCTTGGGCTGGTCCGTCTGGAGCATCATCCACATGGCCTGGACGAAGTCGCCGGCGAAACCCCAGTCCCGACGGGCGTTGAGATTGCCCAGCCCCACCCGCTCACGCCGGCCGCCGGCGATTTCGGCCACCGCCCGCGAGATTTTCCGGGTGACGAAGTTCTCGCCCCGCCGAGGAGATTCGTGGTTGTAGAGGATGCCGTTGCTGGCGTGAAGATCGTACGCCTCGCGGAAGTTGACCGTGGCCCAGAAGCTGTAGAGCTTGGCCACCGCATAGGGCGATCTGGGATGGAAGGGCGTCGATTCCCGCTGCGGCACCTCGGCCACCTTGCCGAAGAGCTCCGACGACGACGCCTGATAGAAACGGGCCTTAGGAGCCTCGCGCCGGACCGCCTCGAGAAGGCGGACCGTCCCGAGTCCGGTCACATCTCCGGTATAGGTGGGCATATCGAACGAAATCGCGACATGCGACTGCGCCGCCAGGTTGTAGACCTCGTCGGGCTTCACCTTGGCGAGAATCGCCGTGAGCGACTCGGCATCGCCGAGGTCACCGTAATGAAGCGAAAACCGCCCCTTGAACTCCGCGCGGGATCGCAGGTGGTCGATGCGCCGTCGATTGAATGTGGAGGCACGTCGGACGACACCATGGACCTCGTACCCCTTGTCGAGGAGGAGCTCCGCGAGATATGAACCGTCCTGACCTGTAACGCCGGTGATCAGTGCTGTGTATCGCATGGCGCAGATTCTAGCACTGAGTCGATGAGCCCCCGCCCTTGTCGCCTCATTCCGGATTCTGCCTCGACTCGCGACGAGTGGGAACGGATTCCGGCAACAGAATACAGACCGGCTGGGTTAATCTCTTGGACGATGTCAGGTCGGGGAACCGCCATTCGTGTGCTGCAGTGGACCTTGATCGTTGCCGGTCTCATTCTGGTCGGCTTCTGGGCGGGTGCACGCCTCCATGGAGGGCTCGCAAAGAGCTCGGAGATCCGAAACTTCGAAGCCGCGCGAAGCGAGCTGCGGGAAACGATCGATCCGACATCGACACCGACCTCTGCGAGATCTCTCGATACCGACCTGCCGGTGGACACGAGCCTGTGGGCCGAGGATCGGATCGAAGAGTACCGTGAGAGCCTCGAGCACGAGTTCAACGCCCCCCTGGCGATCTTGCGGATCCCCAAGATCGGCCTCGAGGTGGCGGTTCTCGAGGGCACCAGCGAGCCGGCGCTCAACCGCGGGGTCGGTCACATCACCGGGACCCCGCAACCGGGCAATGACGGCAACGTCGGCATCGCGGGCCACCGCGACGGCTATTTTCGCGGCCTCAAGGACATTTCCGAGGGCGATCTCATCGAGATGGAAACTCTCGCTGGAATCGAGAGCTACACCGTCACCCGGCTTCTGCTCGTCGATCCACCCGATGTCTGGGTCCTCGAACCAACCGAGGTCCCGTCGATCACCCTCGTGACCTGCTACCCGTTCTACTACGTCGGCTCAGCCCCGCAACGCTTCATCGTCCGCGCCGAGCGCGTCGGGGAGTAGGGGTATTCACCGCCAAGACGCGAAGGGCGCGAAACATCGCAAAACAGTCTCAGTCATCCCACGAAAAAATCCCGCGATGGTGCGATGGACCAATCACGCGATGCCCTTTGCGGTGTTCTTTGCGTTCTTTGCGTACTTTGCGGTGAAACTGCGATGTGCGCCTTTGCGGTTCGATTCCGCGCTAGCGATCGATTCGGTAGTTCGGGGCTTCCTTGGTGATCACGACGTCGTGGGCGTGGCTCTCCTTGAGGCCCGCAGCCGTCACCCGGGTGAACCTCGCGTCTGTGTGGAGCTCGGCGATGGAGGCGCATCCGGCGAGACCCATCCCGGCCCGGAGACCGCCGATGAGCTGAGTCAACTGATCGGAAACGGGGCCCTTGTAAGGGACCATGCCCTCGATTCCCTCGGGAACCAGCTTTGAAACGTTCTCGCCGTCCTGGAAGTACCGGTCTCGTGAACCCTCGGCCTCCTTCATGGCGCCGATGGAGCCCATTCCCCGATAGGCCTTGAAGGTCCGACCCTGGTAGAGGATCTGCTCGCCGGGCGATTCCTCGACACCGGCGAAGAGCGAACCGATCATGACCGCGTCGGCGCCGGCGGTCAGCGCCTTGCTGATGTCGCCGCTGAACCGAATCCCGCCATCGGCAATCACCGGCACGCCATGCTCGTGGGCTGCCCGCGAACACTCGTGGATCGCGGTGATCTGCGGCATTCCCGCGCCGGTCACGACCCGGGTAGTGCATATCGACCCCGGGCCGATCCCGACCTTGACGGAATCGACACCGAGAGACACGAGATCCCGCACACCGGAAGCCGTGGCCACATTGCCGACGATCAGCGGGGTGTCGGGATAGTCCCTCTTGACCCGCTCGACGGCGTCGAGAACGCCCCGCGAGTGGGCATGAGAGCTGTCGAGACACAACACATCGACCTGCCGTTCGATCAGCGCGGAGCATCGGTCGTCGAGATCGCCGGAAACGCCGATCGCGGCGGCCACCCGCAAACGACCGAGGTGATCCTTGCACGCGTTGGGGTAGTCGTGGGCCTTCTTGATGTCCTTGACGGTGATCAGTCCTTTGAGGTTGCCGTCCTCGTCGACCACCAGGAGCTTTTCGATGCGGTGCTTGTGGAGCAGCTTCTTGGCTTCCTCGAGGGTGGTTCCCACCGGTGCGGTGACCAGATTG
>JARFRM010000229.1 GCA_029287235.1 Thermoanaerobaculales bacterium | reverse complement strand
CCGCGGAATCCGCGGGGAGTCAACAACGGATGGCCGTCCCGCGATACGATGGTCCCGTGGACGGGGAGAAACCTGAATCGCGGTCCCTTTGGAAGGCGGACACCGGTCGTCGTGAAATCGGCCTCGCGGCGATCGCGACCGGCCTGACGGCCGTCATCTGGCTGGCGGGGTGGTTGGCGCCCCTCGACCGCAGCATCGGCGACGCACTCTTGAGACTGACCCATCGAAGCGTGGTGACTGCGCCGGTCGTGGCCCTCGTCATCGACGACGAGTCCATCGCAGCCCACGGAAATCTGCCCTGGCCGCGCACATTGATCGAAGAGGTGGTGACTGCGGCCTACCGCGCCGGCGCGGCGGCGGTGGCCCTCGATCTTCTGTTGGTGGAGGCCGGCGACACCCCGGGCGATCTCAGCCTCGGCGATGCGCTGGAGGATGGACCATCCCTCCTGGCTGCGGCGCTCGGCCACGACGGCGGGTGGATCCTGCCCAACCCCCGATTCGGAGGACCCGAGCGCGCCGCCCATGTCCATGTCGAGGTCGGCCCCGACGGCGTGGCGCGAATGATCGCAGCCACAAAGCAATCCCGTTCCCTTTCGCTCCCGGCGTTGTCGCTTTCGGCGGCCCGGGTGCTCCGGCCCGAGATCGTCGTCGAACCGGGCGCGGTCCTGCGACCCGACTTTCGGCCCGCCCCCCACCAGGTACTCCGTATTCCGGTTGCCGAGTTTCTCTCCTCGACCGAACAACTGAGCTCGGTGGCCGAAAGACTGGTCTTTGTCGGTGTCACGGCCACCGGCTCCGGCGACCGGCTCATGGTCCCGACCACCCCGGGGCCGGCGCCAAGTCCCGGAGTCCTCGTCCACGCCTCGGCCGCCGCCTCGATTCTCCGGGACGGCCTTGTTGAGGAACCCGGTTACGGCTGGACGCTGTTGGGCGCCTTTCTCGTGGCCCTCGTGCCCCAGGTTCTGCGATCCCGCACGGGCGCATTCCATCCCTGGGCCATCGGCGGCGTCATTGTCGCGGTCTTTTTCGTCGCTGCGGTTGCTCTCGAGCTGTGGCATTTCCTGGTGCCGACCGCCCCGTTGGTCACAGCGATTCTGCTTTCCATCGCCGCGCGCGAGGGGGCCGAGTCGAGAATCGCCCAGCTCGAGAGCGGCCGACTGCTCCATTCACTGTTGCAGCATTCCGATCCCGAGCAGGAATCGAGGGTGCCGCGATCCTCGATCGCCAAGCTGGCGGCCCTCCGCAACCTCCAGGCGGCCGTCCTGCGCCAGGATGCCGCCCGGCGAGCGCTCCTCGAAGGGATGCACGACGGCGTCGTGATGTGGGACTCGGGCGGTCGAACCGCCGTGGTCAATCCCGCGGCGACCCGGCTTTGGGGCGACGAACCCGGCTGTCTCGATTTTGAAGGCCTCGAGTACGATGACGGCGAAGCCGGTCACGCCATTGCCCAGCGCCAGGGCCGAGAGATCGCGGTCAGGGTCTTCGCCATCGGCGACGGAGGCTTGGCGTTGCTGCGGGACGTCACCGCCGAACGCGAGCTCGAACAGAAGCGCCGGGACATGCAGCGGCTGGTCTCGCACGAGCTCAAGACTCCCCTCGCCTCCATCGCGGGTTTCGGCGAGACCCTGCAGCGCTACGAGCTGACTCCCGACGAGCAGCATCGGGTGGCCTCGCTGATTCGAGGCGAGTCCATGCGGCTCGGCGAGATGGTCGCCACCTTCCTCGATCTCGAACGTCTCGGCAGCAACCAGATCACCGAGTCCAGCGAACCGATGGATCTGAGCGCGCTCGTCGAACAGCGGTTGGAGATCCTGTTCGAGGCCGCCCGCACTCGAGAGCAGGAGATCGTTTCCGACATCGAACCCGGGGTCGGCATTCGGGGGGCGCCAACCCTCCTGGCCAGAGTGGTCGACAACCTGGTCGGCAACGCCCTCAAATACTCCAGCGAGGGCGCCGCGATCGAAGTCACGCTCGTCCGCGACCACGAACACGCGATCCTGTCCGTCAAAGATCACGGCGCGGGCATCCCCGAGGACGCCATCCCCCGGCTCTTCGAGCGGTTCTATCGGGTTCCGGGTGTCAAGGGCGCCGGATCCGGGCTCGGACTCGCGGTTGCCGCCGAGGTGGTGACCTGGCACGAGGGTTGCATTGAAGTTGAGAGCACGGAGGGACAGGGAAGCACATTCACGGTCCGCCTGTCCGCGGAGGGATGAGTACATGAAGCACCGAATCCTCGTGGTCGACGACGACGACGCCATGCGTGAAATGATGGCGTTGGCCCTCTCCAAGGAGGGCTATCGGGTCGACCGCGCGTCTTCGGCCGCCGACGGCATCGCCGTGCTCGGCGAGACGGATTTCGACCTCGTCATCGCCGACATCTATCTCGGCGATGGAACCGGTCTCGACGTCGTCGACGCCATCGAAGCCCGCCAGACCGACACGCGCACCATCCTGGTCACCGCACGAGGCACCATGGAAACCGCCGCCTTTGCCAGCAGCCACGGCGTCTTCGACTACCTGGCCAAGCCCTTCGAGGTGGAACACCTGGTGGGCCGCGTCCAAGCAGCCCTCTCCGCTTCCACCACCGAGCCGTCCCCGATCGCCGACGGACCGCAATCCATGATCGTCGGCAGCGACTCGTCCATCGTCGAGGTCTACAAGTCGGTGGCGCGGGTGGCGCCCCTGGATATGCCGGTGCTGATCCGCGGCGAAACCGGGACCGGCAAGGAGCTCGTCGCGACCGCCCTCCACCGATTCGGGGCGAATCCGGACGGGCCTTTCGTCCCCATCAACTGCGGCGCGATCCCCGAGAACCTGCTCGAGAGCGAGCTATTCGGCCACCGACGGGGCGCCTTCACCGGCGCCGACTCGGACCAGCCCGGCGCGGTCGAAACGGCCCGCGACGGCACCCTCTTCCTCGACGAGGTCGGCGAGCTCCCGGCGGCCCTTCAGGTCAAGCTCCTGCGATTTCTGCAGTCGGGTGAGATTCAGCCGGTGGGTTCGAAGCACCGGATTCAGGTCCCGGTGAGGGTTGTGGCCGCAACCCACCGAAACCTCCGCGCCGAAGCCCGCGCCGGTCAGTTCAGGGAGGATGTCTACTACCGGATTGCGGCATACGAGATCACCCTGCCGCCGCTTCGCGACCGATCGTCGGACATCCCGCTGCTGGTGGATCACTTCCGCCGCCGCCACGGCGGCGATGAGATTCCCGCCGCCGGCGCCGAGGTCGTGCAGCTTCTCACCCGCCACCCCTGGCCCGGCAACGTTCGACAGCTCGAGCACGTCGTCCAACGGGCCATCATCGACAGCGGAGGCCTCGGCGACAGCGAGGTGGTGGCCGGCATCCTCGATTCCATGGAGGACGCGGCCACCGAGACCGACGCCCTTCCCCGCGCCGGCGACGAAATCACCTTGAGAGAGCTCGAACGTCAGCACCTGGAGGCGATTCTTCGCCGCTGCGGCGGTAATCGAAGCCAGGCCGCGCGGATTCTCGGCATCGAACGAAAGACCCTGTACCGAAAAGCCGACCGACTGGGGATCGAGCTCGATCCCGAGGAGGAATCATGAAAACAGCCACCCTTCTCGCCCTGCTCTTGGTGTCGATACCGTCCATCGCAACCAACGGCGACAGCCCTGACTCGATCACCTACGACGTCGTGGCCGTGGATGGGAAGCTGTATCTCGAAGTCGAACCCGAGGCGCAGCGGCTCGAAGTCGGCGACCAGGCGGTCTCGGGCGATCGTCTCCGCACCGGGTCGTCGACCACAGCGGCCATCGGCATACCGACGCATACGACCATTTTTCGCCTCGAGGCAAAGACGTCATGCACCCTTGCACACGACCGCCCGGGAGTGCTGCTGCACGTCGAGAAGGGTCGGATCCGGGCAATGTTCGGCGCCTTCACCGGCTCCGATCCGCGGCTCGTCACCACTCCGTCGGCGGTGCTCGCCGTCCGCGGCACCGAGTACGGCCTTCGGGTCAAGAAGAACGGTGACACCAAGATCGTCGTCTTTGAAGGCGTCGTCGAGGTCAGCGATCCTGCGGGCGAGAACCCGCCGATCCGGGTTGAGGCCGGACAGCAGTCACGCATCAAACGCGGTCGTCCGGTGGGGGCGCCGGTCGCCCACCGGCTCACACCACACGACTGGGACCAGGGCCGATCCGCACCACCTCCCGGGATGAACGGCAGCGGGTCGTCCCCAGGCTCTCGGACCGGCACCTCCGGTTCGTCGGGGGCCGGCTCCAGCGGGAAAGGAAGTGGGTCAAAACGCCGCGGCGGGTGAGTCCGAACGACTCACTTCCGGCCTCATCACAGCCCCACTGAGATCCAGTGTTCTGGCACGAACCTTGCGATCGACCTAAACGCCGGCGCGGAATCAACCGACAGCCGGATCGAAATCAAGGAGGTTCGTCCCATGAAACGCTCAACACTCTTCATCGCTCTCCTCTCGTTGCTGGTCGCCCCATCGGTGGTCATGGCCGGCAACGGTTCCGGCCCGGGCGCAGATCCATCCGAGACCCATGAGTTCTACGGTTCCGTCGTTGCATTCACCGCCGCTTCCGGTTCAGGCATGCCCATGATCACCATCGACGCCGGGGCCGACGGCGAGATCGACGTCGCCCTCGGGCCGGTCTGGTACCTTCAGGCCGCCGAGTTCTCAGCGGCTCCGGGAGACTGGGTCGAGATCCTCGCCTACTCCTGCTCCGTCTGCGCGGCGCCCTATGTCGCCGCTTCGATCGAGAACACGACCACCGGCGCCTTCGTCGAGCTCCGCGGCGAGGACGGGCGTCCGCTCTGGACCCATCGGCAGTATCAGCGGGGCGGTTCAGGTCGACCGGGCCAGGGCAACGGTTCCGGAGGCCAGAACGGCGGCGGGTCCGGGGGCGGCCAGCCCGGCGGTTCCGGCAACGGCTCCGGAAACGGTCCGGGGAACGGCAGCGGTCTCGACATGTCACTGGTTCAGACCGTGACCGGCGACGTGACCGACTTCACCGGACACGCGGGTTCGGGCCAGCCGGTCCTCACCCTCGATGTGAACGGCGAGATCTATGAGATCACCGTCTCGCCATACGGTCCCGTGGAGGCGTCCGGGTTGGTGATCGAGCCGGGGCTGAATCTCGAGGTCGTCTTCGCACCCACCGAGTGCGAGGAGGATCCCCACCTCGTGACGATCTCGATCCTCGATACGATCACCGGGCTCTCGATCCAGCTGCGGGATCCGGAAACCGGCTTCCCGATGGCCGCCGGCGGCGGGCACAATCGGCCCAACTGGCCATAGGCGGACCCTTTCAATTACTCGAAGGCCGGGACGCCCCGATCGCGGGGCGTCCTTGTATTTTGCCCGCAATCGGGAAACTCCAGGGTGCAGGTCAGGTTTTTTCCGGAGGAATGGCGCCCCATTCCTGATTGGCCTTTGACATTCGGCCTTCATCGACGTAAATTAGAGACGTAAGCAAGTCGAACAGAACATGGCAACGGGCCTTGAATTTGACTCGTACTCCGACGGAGAACCCGGTGGAAGAAACTGGGTGACTGCAGGTTCCGAAAACAACCGGCAGGATGATCCCGGTGAGCAGAACGGGGCCCGCCGCTTCCCAAAAAACACCTACTTCTGGGTCGGGGTGTTGCTCGGGGGTATGTACTGGGTTCTCGAATCGGTCATCCACGTTGTCTTTTTTCAAGAGGGGACAATCCAAACTCAGCTGCTCTCGAGTGATCCTCACGAGGTGTGGAAACGACTCCTGGTGGCCGGTCTGCTCGTGGTGTTCAGCCTGTACGCACAACACGGAATCAATGTCCGGCGACGGACCGAGAAGGCTCTGGCGACAAGCGAGAAGAAGTACCGCACCCTCATCGAAAAGGCCCTCAACCCGGTGATTCTTTTTGACGCTTCAGGGCGGATTCACGAGATCAACGGCGCGGTCCTCCAATTCCTCGAGACCAATCGAGAGACCCTCGCCACCACCTCGATGTACCACCTGATCGCGTCGGCCGATGTGACCGAGACCGAGCCCGATCGTGATGGCTCGCCGCTGCTGGGCCAGATCGAAGCCGATTTTTCAATCAACGGTCAAGTGAAGACCCTCCTCCTGAACATCGTCCCCCTCGGTTTTGCCTCGGCCGACTCGGAACTTTTCTTCGCCATCGGTCAGGACTTCACCCAACGCAAGAAGTTCGAGCGGGAGCTCCACCTGGCGCACGCCGATCTCAACCAGATCTTTCAAACGGCATCCTCGGCCATGAGGGTCATCGATCACGATTTCAACGTCCTCAAGGTCAACGAGACCTTCGTCTCGCTCTCCGGGGTCAGCAGCGAATCGGCCGTCGGTTCAAAGTGTTTCGAGATCTTCGCGGGCGACCGCTGCTCCACCGACGAGTGCCCGCTGGTCCGGATCCTCGCAGGGCAGCACGAGATCGAGTACGAGATCAGCAAAACGAGGAAGGACGGAACCGAGGTTTCGTGCCTGCTGACGGCGCGCCCATTCGTCGACTCCGACGGCACGCCCATCGCCATCGTCGAGTCGTTCAAGGAAATCACCGAGCTCACCCGCATCCAGGAAGAGCTCCGCACCGAGCGCGACAAGCTCAGAAACATCCTGTTTCAACAGTACGAAGGGGTCTGCATTCTCCGCGACGACCACACCATCGAGTACCAGAACGCGGCCATGGAGGCCGTCCTCGGGGATTGCCTCGGGACTCCGTGCTACTCGTCGTTCCGAGGAACCGCCGAACCGTGCGAGAAGTGCTTCATGAAAGAGGCCATCGAAAACTCGGAGCTCCGCCGTTGTGAGTGCGAGACCCGGGAGGGCAGAATCTACGAGCACACGTACACGCCGTTTGTCGATATCGACCGGGAGCCCAAGGTCGTCGTTTATCGACGCGACATCACCGAGGACAAGGCGTCCCGCACCGCGGCCATCCACTCGGAACAGCTCGCCGCCGTCGGTGAGCTCGCTGCCGGCGTTGCCCACGAGATCAACAACCCCATGAACGGCATCATCAACTACGCCCAGATGCTGATCAACCGCGAGCGCGACCACGGTGAGGTCAAGGGTATCGGCAACAGAATCGTCAAAGAGGGTGAACGGGTCGCGACCATCGTGGCGAGTCTGCTGTCCTTCGCCCGGCGCGGCGCCCACCGAAAGACCGTCACCAGCATCAACGCGTTGATCGATGAGGCGCTCGCTCTCGTCGGGGCTCAGCTGAGAAAAGACGGGATTTCGCTCGAGGTGGCCATCCCCCCGGGTCTTCCCACCGTCGTCTGTGTCCCGCAGGAGATCGAACAGGTCTTTCTGAACCTGCTCAACAACGCCAGGTACGCCCTCAATCAGCGGTTTCCGCAGGGAGGAGACGGCAAGATCCTCCGCATCGAAGCACGCGAGATCGAGGGTCTCGACGGGCCGCAGGTGCGGGTCTCGTTCCGAGACTGTGGGACGGGAATCCCCCCGGACGCCATCGGGCGGGTCATGAACCCGTTCTTCTCCACCAAACCCAAGGGGGAGGGCACGGGGCTCGGCCTCAGCATCAGTCAGGATCTGGTTCGGAAAAACGCCGGCAACATTTCAATCGAGAGCACGCAGGGTCTTTTCACCGCGGTCAACGTCGATATTCCGGAGATCACGATGTGAAGGGGAAAACATTGAATCAGGAAAGCATCCTGGTCGTTGACGATGAGGAGAGCATCCGCTTCACATTCGAGAACTTCCTCGCCGAGGAGGGGTACGAGGTCACGACCGCATCCGGCTACGATGACGGTCGCACCAAGATCGAAGAGCAACGCTTCGACCTGATCTTCATCGACATCATCCTCGATGGCGGAAAGTCGGGCATCGCCCTTCTGGAAGACGTCAAAGCACAAGCCCCGGAAGCCGAGGTCATCATCATCACCGGCGCACCGACGGTGCAGACGGCTTCGGAAGCCCTGCGACTCGGCGCACTCGACTACATGGTCAAGCCGGTGCGACAAGAGACCTTGATCCGGGCCACCGACATGGCCCTCAGACACCGGGTCCTGCGGCAGGAGAAGGAAAGCTACCAGCAGAATCTCGAGGCCATCTTCCGCAGCGTCCAAGACGCCATCATCACCGTCGACGAGGATTTGACGGTTGTGGAAAGCAACCGCGCGGCCGCCGAGATCTGCGGCATCGTGCGCGAAGATGCCGCCGGAACGCCCCTCGACCAGATCGAGCTCCGGTGCGGTGGGGCGTGCCTGCAGACTCTCCAGAAAACCGTCGCGGACAGTCAACGAATGGACGTTGAAGCCGTCGAGTGCCGCACCCCGACTCGGCCGGACCAGGTGGTTTCGGTCACCGCAACGCCTCTCATGCGCAAGAACCACACGCCCGCAGGCGGCGTGTTGGTCATCCGAAACCAAACTCGGCTGGTCGAGCTCGAACGCAATCTCGCAGAATGCCGCGAACTCCGTCGGATCGTCGGCAAGAGCAACTGCATCCGCGAAGTCGTGTCGATGATCAACACACTTGCGGGCGTCCACACGTCGGTGCTCATCACCGGCGAGAGCGGAACCGGAAAGGAGCTCGTGGCGGATGCCCTGCACGCGGCCGGGAATCGCGGCCAACGGAATCTGGTCAAGATCAACTGCGCCGCTCTTTCCGAAGGATTGCTCGAAAGTGAGCTCTTCGGTCACGTTCGAGGCGCCTTCACCGGTGCAATCAAGGACAAGGTCGGCCGATTCCAACGGGCGGACGGCGGCACCATCTTTCTCGACGAGATCGGAGAAATGACGCCGCGGATGCAGCTTCGGTTCCTGCGGGTCCTCGAATCCATGGAGTTCGAGCGGGTCGGCGATTCAACCCCGATCAAGGTTGATGTGCGCGTCATCGCCGCCACGAACCGCAACCTCGCGGAGAAGGCCGCACAGGGCGAGTTCCGTGAGGACCTTTACTTTCGCCTCAAGGTCGTGGAGATCGGCATGCCGCCGTTGCGCGACCGTCGCGACGACATCCCGTTGCTGGCTCACCACTTCCTGCAAACATTCAATCGCAAGTTCTCAAAGAGCATCCAGGGCGTGTCGGAACCGGTGATGGATCTCTTCATGAGCTACCACTGGCCGGGTAACGTACGCCAGTTGGAGAACGTGCTCGAGCACGCCTGCGTTCTCAGCAGCGGTCAGGTGATCACCGAGAAGGACCTGCCCGCAGACTTCATGCCCGGCGGTGGGGTAGCTCCGCCGGCTGGGGCGGCCGATCGTTCCGCCTCGGCGAGGGCCATCCGCGAAGCCCTGAAGCAGGCCTCGTACAACAAGTCGAAGGCCGCGCGCCTGCTCGGAATCAGCCGCCGCACCCTCTACCGCCGGCTCGAAGAGCACCACATCCGGACCTGACAAGATCCGGTATCCCCGAGCTCGCCATTATTGAGAATTGAACCTGTGCCATGACACAGACTGTGTCAGTGATCGCTGTGTCTTGGCACAGGGTCAGGCTGTCGCCGAACGGTCGTGAGCCCGCCATCCGACCAGGCAGAGATCGGGCGTTGAAACGTCGGCCCTGCTTATGTTTCGATCCATTTCAGCGGGTCTTCGACTCGGCGGCGATGACCCGGCCGCCCTCCTGGCACGTTTCTTGGAATCATCAAGACGACATCACTGCGTCAGAGCAGGAAGCGAGGATCTCGGGCCGGCCGGTGTGGTGTCGGTCGCCTGATCGTCCCGGATCGATACGGCCGTGCGTCCTATAGCCGTACGAAGGAAACCGGGATCGGGTTCAGCTGTCCGCAGAATCCTCGGAGAGGAGGAGGTTGATGACCCGGTATCGGGAATCGGTGTCGACGCCACCCGAGAATGCGTCCGTCGACACCGTGACCTCCGCGGAAATCCCAAACGACGATCCCGTCGGCCTCCTCCCTGATCGGTTGTCGGAAGCGGCAACCAAAGCAACTGCCCACACCTCCGACAGCGGCGGGGTGCAGGGCATTCGCGCGGATTCGCCCCCACTCCCGTCGGGCCCCGCGCAGAAAGGCAGGTGGTTGATGGTTGATCCCCACGGCATGGTGCAGATAGCCATCGGCTGAGATCGAGCGCCGCTCGGAGGAGATCGGACTCGACTCGAGGGCTCCCGAAATCGAGAATTCAATTCTCAGAATCGAAGGAGGTTAAGATCATGCGTTCAGCACGACTTTTCATGATTCTGACGGCGGCGCTGCTCTGTGTGGCCGCCACAGGCCTGGCCCACCAGGGCCCGGGCAAGAGCGTGTCGATGTTGTGGGCCGGGCAGACCATCCCGGCCGGCCACGTCGATGTCTGGAACAACGGCAAGCAACTCAATGAAGAGGACGTGGACATCGGCAGCAAGCTGATGGTCAAGGTCACCATGAACACCTATGAAGGCTGGTACATGGGCCAGGTCCACATCCAGGCGGGCTTCGACGACATCCCCATGACGACGAAGGGCGCGCCGACCCCCGGCCAGTTCAACTGTCAACAGGAGTTCTCCCAACCGGTGCCGGTTCACACCTGCGTCTTCGATCTCGAGGATGACTTCGACTTCAGCTGGGGTAACCGCAACGATCGAGCCATCAACGTCGCGGTCCATGTCGAGGCGCTTCAGTACGACGCCTCCTGGAACCTCATCGGCCAGGAAGGCGCCTGGGCGCAGCCCATTGAAGGCCCGTTCTTCTCGTTCAACAGGAACTGGGGCTGGTGGTACGAGTACGAGCTCGCCCACCCGCAGCGCTATCACTTCATCGACGCGGCGGTCAAGGGCCACGGCTACAAGACCCCGACCCATGAGGGCGTCGCCGGAGAGGACGAAAAGGGCGGCTTCTGGGGCTTCCCCGGTGAGTGGGCCAACATCTTCATCGGTTCACCGACCGGCGGCTTCTACGTCGGCACCGCCGAGCTCCTCGGCAAGAAGATCTCGCCGCTCGACCTGTTTTCGGGCGCCGACATCAACGACCCGAGAGTCGTCGGGGTCGCCAGGGTGCTCCAGAGCCTGGATTCCGACGGCGACAACGGCGTCATCAACATCTACCCGGAGGTCGCGAGCTGTTTCACGGCGCGGGCCGTCGAGACCGACTTCACCTTCGAGGATTGGGGCGACGAACTGGCGGTCGACAACGTCGTCAACTATGCCGTGGCACTGTGCAACGGCACCGGCGGCGCAACGCTGACCGCGGTCTCGGCCGAGGCGGCCCAGAGCAATCTCGAGGCCGGCCTCAACGCCAGCGGCATCTTCCGTAAGAACGTCACCAAGACCGAGGACTGGGGTGAGAACAAGCAGAAGCTCGATGTGATGCCGGTCTACTTCCCCGGTCTGCGCTCGAACGGCGATCCCTCGTTGTGCGTCGATGTCGACGGCGACAAGGTTTTCGACGACGGCGAGGACACCATCGGCGTCCCGTATGAGGAGTGGCGCCTTGGAGGCGACCCACTGGCCGAGGAGTGCGATCCCCGTGACTACGTGGATCCTCTAGCGTGCCAGGTCACCCTCATCGAATGCCGCGACATCGCCAAACCCATCGTCGTCACCTACCTCGAGAAGATCGACATCTACGACGACCAGGTCAACCTCGAGTTCTGGCCCGGCCGGTTCTCGTGGGACACCTACACCGCCGTCTCGCGCGATGACGGCACCACCTGGAAGCGGATGAACGTCTCCAGGATGGCAGACCTGTCGTCCTTCGATCTCGAGACCGGCGAACCCTTCCCGGGCTCCACCGGTTCTCCCTATCTCAAGATCAACGACAACTACATCCTCAACGTCTGGGAGAGCAAGTACTGCAAGAGCGGCAACCCGCGCTACTCGATTCAGACCTGTGACGACCCGTCCACCGACGAGGTTGAGGCGGATGATCCGGCCACCCCGGACGTCAACGAGTGCGCGGTCTACTGCACCGGCAACCCTGACAACGGAACCGAGGTCTGCGAGCCCGACTACCCCGGTGACGACGACTACTTCGTCACCGACATCTGGGGGGTCCGCGGCAAGCAGCGATCGGTCGACTATGACGAGGTCGACGACGTGGCCGAGCTCGGCATCGGCGAGATCCCCTACTCCTGCCTGTGGGCGGCGCGGGGCGTGATCGTCACCCAGAAGGACCTCGATGAAGGGGGGTTCGCGTCTTTGAACGTGGAAGACGACCCCTTGACGGACAATGCCCAGTGCACCGCAGACGGTATTCCATATGAATGTTGCACAGGCGCTGGAACAGGCGACTGTGATGAAACAATGAGCGTGGCGCTCGGCGACATCATCTGGTTCAAACCCGAGCGCATCACCTCCGGCCGCCGCGACGTCTACATCCCGACGGTCGGCTCCGCCCGCGGCGCCGGCTTCGCCATCGCCTGGCAGGAGGACCCCGACGGACTCCGTCCCGGCAAGGGCAAGGGCCCCGGCGAGGGTTGGTCCGGCGCCATCACCAACCACAAATCGGACATCTGGTACACCTACATCGGCTATGACGACTTCGCCATCGTCGACGAGAACTTCGTTCCGGGTGGACCCGGTAACGACCCGAACGGCGACGAGGGCTACCTCGACAAACCCGGTCTCGGCCGGCCCAAGGCGCTGGTGCCCTTCTCGCTGCCGGTGCGGGTCTCGGACAACGACATGGTCAACACCAACACCCTCAAGGTCGAGCCGAGCACGGACTGCCCGACGTTCCCGGACAGCACCGGGCTCAACGACCCGGTCTGCTTCCCCGAGGTCGTGGACGGCAGCTTCGTACCGATCGACCCCGAGGAGATCGCGGCAGCGTTCTGTGGTCACCCCGACGCCGACCCGGCCACCTGCTGTGACCCCGACAACCACGAGGGTGACCCCAACTGCGAGGACGTCAAGGGGCTCTTCGGCAACCTGACCGGGACCAAGCGATACGCCTACCTGGCCAGGTCGATCGACGAGATCGACAATGCCACCGGCCTGTACCTGCCCGGTGGTGACGGCACCCCAGACTACCAATACTATGAAGCACGGGGGGGCACCCTCGACCTCTGCGATCTCAGCGGAGGCAACTCATTCTTCGACCTCATGCCCGGCACCTCGGCGCACGAGCGCTGGTTCGGCTTCACCAACGCGGCGGGCGCCGACAAGTTGGTCTGCGTCAGCTCAGACGGGCGGCTGCTCGACGGCGACGTCTTCGCGGCGCGGCCCATGCTCCAGCTCCAGCCATACACCAAACCGGACGGCACCAGGAGCGCCTGGGCGCTCCTCGCCTACGAGGAGTCCAAGGGTCTCGGCCACTCGCTGGCGGACGAGGCGCACGAAGACGACGACGTCAACCTCATCGGAGGCGGAACCGACGACTCGGGCCAGGAGAAGCCCATCAAACAGGACCTGGGCAAGAACATGCTCTACCATAGCTTCGACTTCGCCCAACCCGACCTGATCGATCCCGGCCACATCATGAACCTGCCGGCGCTGTGCGGCGGGCTCTACCCGACCTGGTGCGACGACCCCAAGACGCCGGATGTGATCGAGACCAACGAGGAAAATCCGGCCTGCACCTGCGAGGCGGGGCAACCAGTCCCCCTCTACTTCGACTACTGGCAGGAAGGGACGGACCCGGAAACCGATCCCGGCGAGTGGCTGCCCGACGAAACCAAGTTCCTCCAGTACCGCACCGAGATCGCGCGCCGGGCGCGCTTCCTCATGCAGTCTCCCGGGAAAATGGGCGCCACCAACACTCTCGGCGCCATCATCTTCAAACAGGGACAGGAGGGCCAGGGCCGTCCGGCGGACGCCTACATCCGGCGCTTCGTCAAGTCGGGCCCCGGCAACCCATACAAGTTCGAGAACGTCGAGTGCACGACCTACCTGGACGAGACCTTCACGCTGCCGGCGTGCCCCAACGGCGCCGGTGAAAAGCCCGGAGCCGTGGGCTACAACTGCAACGTTTGGGGTGAGGCTGCAGGCGACCGCCTGTGCGGCGGTGTCTTCACCGATCCGAACGGCGGCTACGAACGCCGCGATCACATCAACCTGACCTCGGCCAACATCGATCTCGCGGTCGACGCCGGACCTGACGACGACACACCCGACGACCCGACCGACGACCGCTACGGCACCAACAAGGTCCTGCTGTGGAGTCAGAGCGAGTCAAATCTGGGCGACGAGTCGTACGGTCTGGTCCACGAGGACGGAACCGCCTGCGATGTCCTCAACGGCGAGGTCTGCCCCGCCATGTACTCCAACGTCCGCAGCCACCGCGGCTTCATCCGCGGCGACTTCTTCACCATCGCCTACGCCCTGTCGCCCAACTGGGCGGCGGCGCGCAACGGCAACGATCGCTACAACTTCTACACCCGCCGGTCCTTCGACGGCGGCCAGACCTGGACCACGAATCCCGAAGGGACGGGCGTTTACGTCTGTCCTGAGTTCAGGACGGATCCGAACAGTCCGGACCCGGACGGCTCGGGGAATCTCCCGCCTGACGTCTTCGACGCAACCTGCGGAACGTACGATCCGGACGCTGTACCCGACGGCGAGCTGCCGCCGCTGCCGGTCGGCGTCGCGATGACGAACTACCTTGATCCCATGGGCACCACCCCAGACGGCGTGCCCGCCCAGTACATCGGAGCCGGAGCGTTCGAGCCGGCGCGCAACGTCTCGGAGATCAAGAGCAACAAGCTCACCTCTGCCGACCCGCGGATGGGCACCACCCCGCCGACCTACCCGCTCGACGGTGTGGATAGCGACCTACCCAACCTCTGTCCGAGTGGCCCGGCGTCCTGCGTGTTTGTCGAGGACGAATACGTCAACAACATGTTCTTTGTCGCCTGGGGCACCGCCGACAACGCAAAATCAACCGGCGGCGACAGCCTCAAGACCGAGGCCTCGCCGCTCGATGTCTACTACACCCGCACCGAGGACTACGGCGACACCTACTTCAAGGTCCCGTGGGAGATCGGCGGCGAAAACAGCAACCTGGGCTTCGGCGAAACCGTGTGGCGCTACGACTACGTGGCCAAGGGCGAGCCCGAGGAGCAGGGCGAATGCCAGCTCCGGGCGACGCCCGACGGCTCGAAGATGTACGTCATCTGGCACTCGATGATTTCGGCGGAGGAGGACCCCGACGTGATCCCCACCCGCTGGTACCCGTGGAAGCCCTCGGAGTCCCACGAGAACGACATCTGGTTCAGCCGGGAGATCTTCTGGCCCGACGCAGCGACTACGCCATGACACTGGAGGCGCCTATTGTGAACTGACATCACAGCTCCTTCCGTCCCTTGTCGGGAGCCCGGGAAGGTCCATCCGACCCGGGAGGCGGGGTCCACCCCCTGGACCCCGCCACTTTTCTTCACGGCGGGTGCGCCGGTGTGTCACGGCACAGAGTGTGTCGCGTCGCCCTGTGCGCTGGCACACCCGACTCGTACCGTCGACGGCGCCCGCCTTGATCTCCAGGTCGACACCTAATTCATTATTATTGAGTATTTTGAAGGTTGCCGGCCAGACTCGGGACTCGATGGTTGCATGATCCGCGGCGTTGGCACGGAACTTGAAGTTCAAAGACTTCAAATTCTATGAAAGGAGGCGTTCGAGCCCGCGTTGCGGGCGCGAAATCGCCGCCTGGCAGCGTTTCCGTACGCGTGCAGTGGTGCGTCCTATGGCACGCGGTTCGGAGGGACGCGAGCTCCCGATGCCGGGCGGTGATCGGAAGGGGGAGAAAATGGACCGGTGCTCCCGTTGGTTCTACTCGGGCGATGCCCTCGCCTTCGAACATTCGGCAAATTTGACTCAGACGGTCACAGCCGGCGACCCGATCAGGTCGCGTTCGCCCGGCAACCGGGACAGCTGTCCTGTCTGCGGCATCTTCGTCCCACGTCACCCGGAGCCGATTGGTCAAATCGTGATCGACAACGGGACCGTCCTGTTTTCTGACCGTGCAAGAGCCCTCTTCCGCCGCCTCCTCTCACCGAGATCACCGGGACTCGACTCGAGATCAGGAGGCGGCACATGATCCGCTTCGGCGATCTCAGAACGGCCCCGGCCGCACCCCGGACACAGGGCACCACGTTCCCGAAACTGGTCGACGCGGGGTCTTCGCGGGTGCTGGTTCCCGGCACCGTCCTCATCTCCACCGACAGGGTCGGCAAGATCTTCTCACCACGACACGACACCGAGGTCACCGCCGTGTCCGGGGTGACCCTGCGCCTCGCGCTGGGGAGAGCCTATCTGCTCCGGGGCGCCAGCGGCTCCGGCAAGACAACCCTCCTGAGCCTGATCGGCTGCATGGTTCGACCCACCGAAGGCCGAATTCGGGTCGCCGGGCGCGAGGTGACCCGTCTCCCGGAAGACGACCTCGCCGGGCTTCGCCGTCGGATTTTCGGTTTCGTCTTTCAGAGTCACCATCTCATTCGGCGCCTGTCCGCGCTGAAGAACGTCATGTTGCCGGGAGTCCCCCGGACCGACGCGGACGGCTTCGAAAACCGAGCGAGAACGCTGTTGACGAAGTTCGGGTTGGAGAACCGGGTTCACACGTCCGTCCGGCGACTGTCCGGGGGCGAGCAGCAACGGGTGGCCATCGCCCGCGCCCTGGTCAACGATCCCCTGGTGGTGGTTGCCGACGAACCAACGGCGCACCTCGACTCCCGGACGACCTTCGAATTCCTCGATCTCACGGCCGAGCTCCGAGACCGGGGAAAGCTCGTCATCATCGCGAGCCACGACCCGCAGCTCTGCGACGCCGATGGTTTTGACGGGATCTTCGAGATCCGCGACGGCAGGGTGCGAGAGGCGGCCCGCTGATGCTGCTTCATCCCGCGGTGCTCTCACTGATGTGGTGCTCGGCGGTGATCGGGATCATCGCGATCGGGGCCGCCGCCGCCGGGCTCACAGTCGCGGTGGGTTGGAACCCGGCAAATAGCGATCGGCGCCAACTGGCCCGCGAACGCAGATCACTCCTCGTGGAGTCGGGACTGACCGTCGTGCTCGGTTGGCAGCTCCTTTCACTCTTTCTCTTCATCGCCGCCGCCGACCACCTGCACTCGCTCTTCTCAGGGGCCATGTGCGCCGCCGGAACCCTCAACGCCAGTCCGCTCGGCTACCCGACCCTCCTGGTCAAAACGGCCGTCTTCGTCCTGTGCGGCCTCGGGCTTGTTCTCATGAGGGCGAGTGCGGCGGCGTGGACCACCGGTCTGGTGCGCTTCAAGCATTTGTTCACGCTCGGGCTCGCGACGGCACTGATCATCGAGAACGTGCTGCAGTTCGAGTACTTCACCGATCTCGACCCGGAGATCATCACTTCGTGTTGCGCCACCATCTTCCGCGAGGGCGCCGAGGGACTCGGTTCCGAGCTCGCAGCCTTACCGGTGCGCACCAGCCGTCTGGCCTTCTTCGGTGGTGTCGCCGTGACCGTCGGCACGGGCACGCGATACCTCATGCGCGGGAAGTCGCCGGTGTTCTTCGCCGCCCAGGTCGTGCCGCTGACGGTGGTGGCGATGATTGCGGTGATCTCCTGGATCGCACCCGGTTTCTACCAGCTTCCAACCCACCACTGTCCGTTCTGCATCCTGTCCTGGGACCACGGATTCATCGGCCACGCTCTTTACGGAGCCCTGGCGCTGGCGCTGATTGCGGGCTGCGGATGCTGGCTTGTCCACGTGTTGAGATCTCTGGATCGATTCGCCTGTATCAAACCCGGGGTCGAACGGCGCCTGTGTGCGGCGTCGATGATCGGATTTGTCGTTTTTTCAACGATCGCGCTGTGGCCGACGGTGACATCGGGCATCCGGCTGAACGGTTTCTGAGATGCGTCTCTGCCAGGGAAACGGAGAACCGCCGCGAAAGCGAACTCTCGACGCGGTCGCGGCCCAAGGATCGAAAAGGGGGACGAACCATGAAAGGCAGCCACCGAGCTCGAATATTCTGCACCTTGATTTTCGCCGCGTTGGTCTGCGTCGTGGCTTCGGAAGTGATCGCCGTGCCGACCTTCGCGCGCCGCTACTCGACCAGCTGCGCGACCTGCCATCAGGCCTACCCCCGTCTCAACGCGGTGGGCGAGTCCTTCCGTCTGATGGGATATCGCTTTGTCGACGACGAGAACTACCGCAAACAACAACCGGTGGAGCTCGGTGACGAGGCCTACAAGCGACTGTGGCCCAAGGCGCTGTGGCCGACCGACATCCCGCGAAACTCGCCGCTGTCGTTTCTCGGCCGGTTCATGGTCGAGACCGATCTCGACGGAAGCCGACCGGCAACCTTCACCTTCCTCCTCCCGGAGGAGGTGGAGCTGGTCTGGGCGGGAAATGTGGGGCACAACATCTCGTTCTACGGCGATGTCATCTTCCTCCAGAAGGATTTCGGTGGAGAGGAACCGGACTCCTGGGCAACTCTCAAGGCCTGGCTCCAGTTCCAGAGTCTCTTCGGTGGCGACAACAAATTCAACCTGCGATTCGGCTCGGTGGGCACCCAGACCATGGGGCTCTTCACGGCGCGTGACGCCAACTTCTACGGCACCCACTTCTACCTCTACACCTCCTGGTTCATGCCCCCCGTGAACCTCGAGCAGGCCGGTCTGGCCGGCTTCAAGGGCAACAACTTCTCGATCGGTCCACAGATGGGGATCGAGTTGAACGGGGTCGGCAAACGGTGGTTCTACGCGGTGGGGGTCGCCAACGGCAATCTCCAGGTCCCCGCCGGGACGCCGCCACCGAGCGATGTCAGCTTTATGGGCATGGGCTCCGGATCCGACAGCAAGGATTTCTACACCCAGCTCGCCTACAAGATCGGCGGCATGCCGTGGGACCGCAGCGGTGAGGAGGCGGACGAAAGCCTGACCACCGGGGCCCAGTTTTGGCGCGACGACAGCTGGATATTCTCGCTCTACGGCTACAGCGGAACCGCGACGATCGAAGCAGGTTACCTGGACGGGACGGAAACGGAGGAGGAAGACAATTTCTGGCGTCTCGGCCTCGGCGTGCAGAAACAGATCAAGGACTTCAGCTTCTCCGCCGCCTATATGGCCGGAAGCAACGACAACCCCTACGGTAGTCTCAGCGACGCATCGGTCGACTCGACCACCTATCACCTGGAGGTCCTGGCGTTTGCCTACCCGTGGTTGATGCCCTACGGGAGATTCGAGGGGCTGAAGCTCGACATGCCGGAGGATGTGCCGGGTCTCAACCCGAACCGGGACATGGAGCGGATTCTCATCGGCGCCAAGTTCATGATCCGGCCCAATGTGTTCTGCGTCGTCGAGACGGCGCACTACACCGAGGGCGCCGAACTGGAGGAAGGCTTTGACAAGACACTCTTCGTCCTGTTGGCCGCTTCGTTCTAGTCGGTCGTCCGAGGTGGGAAGGTCGGGCCCCCTGTGGCCGTTACGGGGGCGGATTGCCGCCGGTTGGGTGACCCTCATGATCATTGCCGGGCCGGCTGCACCGCCCGGCGTCGAGGGATGCGACGGCTGCGGAACGGTTCAGGGAACGGTGGCGGTCGAGCAGGCCGCGGTTCGAACCGAGGGTCCCAAGCACGATCTCGATGTGGTCGTCTTCCTCAACCGGGTGGACGGCGAGGAACCCCTGTCGACATCGGCAAGGGCCGAGATGGACCAACGTGGACTGGTCTTCATCCCCCATGTGCTCGCGATCCAACAAGGCACCACCGTCACCTTCCTCAACAACGACAATGACGAACACAATGTCTACTTCCTCGATGACCGAACCGGCGAGACCCTCGACATCGGAACATGGGGCCAGGGAGTGGCGGTCGACCACACCTTCGACCAGGCTGGAACCATCATCACCCTGTGCAAGCTCCATCTGGAGATGGCCGCCTACATCGTGGTCGTCAACGGCCCGTGGTTTGTCCAGATCACCCTCGATCCGTCGAGCCGGAGGGGTGAGTTCGCCATTGAGAATGCGCCGCCGGGCGAGTACGAACTCACCGTCTGGCACAAGAAGCTCAAGCAGAAGGGAGGTCCTGCGCGGATCACCGTGCGCCAGGGAGCGACAGTGAAGGTGGAGACCGTCATCACCAAAACGAAATACGCCAAGGCATCCGGTTGAGTGGGTGAGATTGGCCGACTGAAGGAGAGATGATGCGGCTGAGGAGCAGGGTCCAACGGGTGGCCGTATACTGGCCCGCTGCGGCGATCGCGGCGGCCTGCGCCCTGACCATGCTGCTTCTCGGCTCCAACGATGACTCACGGGTGGCCAACCGGGAGATCTCCATCACGGGCCGTCAGTACGGATTCACGCCGCACCGGATCTTCGTCAACGTCGGCGATGTCATCGAGCTCCGTCTCGCCTCGTTGGATGTCGTCCACGGGTTCTTTCTGGAAGGGCACGACATCGAGGCCGAGATCAGGCCCGGCAAGCTCGGCTTCCTGACCAGGCGACCGTCAACGCTCGAGGATTTTCACGAGGTCGAGTCCGTCACCTTCGTCGCCTCGAGGCCCGGGAAATACCGCTATCGCTGCTCGGTGACCTGCGGAACGCTCCACCCGTTCATGCAGGGGGAGCTGGTGGTCAGACCCAACATCCCCTACCGGGCGGGGGTGGTCGGCACGTGGGGTGTGACTCTGTCGGCCTTCGCGATGATGATCTTCTTCCCGCGACGGAGCGGCCACCCGCCGAATCCCGGCGGTCAAGCATCGAGGAGAATCGATCTCCTCACGAAGTTCGGGTGGCTCGAGCGTCTGGTCAAGAGTCGCTGGTTTCAGTTCGCGGTGGTGGTCCCGAATGTCGTGATCCTGTTCTTCTTCATCGTTGCCGGTCTCCTGGGCTCGCCCATCGGCAACCGGAACATCATCGTGACCGTCGTCTGGATCTTCTGGTGGTTCCTGCTCATCACCGTTCTGGTGCCCCTGGGCGGTCGCGTCTGGTGTCTCTCGTGTCCCCTGCCCTTCTTCGGCGAGTGGTTCTCCCGGAGGCGGCTGGTGACCGTGCGCCCGGAGGCGGATCGCTCCCAATCGCTGCGCTCGGGAAGCCTCAACCGGAAATGGCCGCGAAGGCTTTCGGGGATGTGGGTGCAGAACCTCCTCTTCCTCCTCATGTGCACCATGTCGACGATCCTCGTCACCCGTCCGGCTCTCACCGCGGCGGTGCTCGGCGGGATGCTGGCGGTCGCGTTGGTGACCCACGCGGTCTTCCGCCGGCGCTCGTTCTGTCGATACCTGTGTCCTCTCAACTCGTGGATGAGCCTGTACTCCATGACCGCGGCGACCGAGATTCGAACCCGAAGCCCCGAGGTCTGCACGAGCTGTGAGGACCACTCCTGCGTGCTCGGATCGAGCAGCGCCTGGGGCTGCCCCTGGCTCGTCAATCCATCGAAGTTGAGTCGAAACAACCACTGCGGGCTGTGCATGGAGTGCATCAAGGCGTGCCCCAATGACAACATCACGTTACGCGCCCGGCCTTTCTCCTCCGAATCCGCGATCCACCGCTACGACGAGGCCTGGATGGCCTTCATCATGATCGCCCTGGTGATCGCGTACTCCATCACCCTGCTCGGCCCATGGGCCACCGTCAAGGAGTGGGCCAACGTCACCGAGATGGGCAACTGGGGAGGGTTCGCCATCCACTCTGCGGCGGTGTGGTTCGCCTCTCTGGTGGTGATGCCGGCTCTCTGGTACGCAGCCGCCCTGATCGGTCGTCCACTCGGCGGCCGCGATGACGTCCGTCCCCGGGAGATCTTCATCCGCTACGCCTACGTACTGGTGCCGCTCGGTCTGGCGGCGTGGGCCGCGTTCAGCTTTCCCCTGATCATGGTCAACTTCTCGCACATCACTTCATCGCTGTCGGACCCACTGGGGTGGGGTTGGAATCTGTTCGGAACCGCGGACACCGCCTGGCAGCCGCTGTGGCCGGAGTGGATCCCCTACCTTCAGATTCCCCTGCTGCTGCTCGGGCTCGGCGCCGCGCTCTCGAGCGGAGCCGCCATCGCCCGGAGTCTCTTCCCATCGAGGCGGGCCGCGATCGGCAGCCTCATCCCTCACGGGGTGCTGTGCTCGGTCATCACCCTGGTCCTGCTCCGGCTTTTTGTGGGTTGACGTCATGCGCAAAGAACACCTGGCCGCTTTCATCGTCATCGTCCCGATGATCGTCATCGGCGCGGTGGTCGTCCGGTTCGATCCCTCGTTGAAGATCGGGGGCGACCGGCCGGGCGAGAGGATCTTCAATCTCACCGGCGTCGCTGCCGACGGGGTTTGGACGCTGAGCGACGTCAACGGACTCAACTACTGGTGGCGGCATTTCGAACCTGCAACCCTCTACGTCACCGAGGGGGACTGGGTGGAGATCAACCTGCGCAGTGCGGATCTTCTCCACTGCTTCTACATCCCCGCATTCTCGGTGGGGCCGGTGGACATCGAACCGGGCCACTCGCAGACCGTGAGCTTCCGGGCTTCGTCCTCCGGAGTCTTCCAGTACTACTGCACGTCCATGTGCGGAAACTGCCACTTCTACATGCGCGGGTGGATCGTAGTCACGGCCCCCGGCGAGGATCCGGTGGAGCCTCCGCCGATCGCCTGCCCCCTCTGTCTGCCCGACTACGGCCCCCCACCGGTCACCGATCGATTGGCCGAGGTCGGAGCCTACATCTACCTCCAGAAGGGCTGCATCACCTGCCACGGGGCCGAAGGTCGCGGTGGGATCGAAAACCCGAACTCGACCAAGACGACCGTTCCGGATCACTTCACGACGGCCCAGAAGCTCTTCCTGGCCTCCCGCGAGGACGCCGAGACCTTCATCGATCTGGTTCAGCACGAACCGGATCTCGGCGCCGTGGAGGAGCCGCCGGAGATCGAGCGACTGCCCATCGTCCTGACCCGATTCGCCAATGCGGAGGAGATCATCCGCACCGGAAGGTACTCGGCCAAGCTCGAACCCGAAGGGCCCGAGCCGCCACTGCAGATGCCGGCGTGGAAGTATCTCGTGGAAGAGAAAGAGATCGACGCCCTGCTGGTCTACTTCGTGTCCCTCTACCCGTGGGAAGAGGGATGAGGTCCCGACAGGGACTCCTCACGCGGGTCGTGCTGGCCTTCTTGGCCGGCGAGATCGCCATCGCTGCGGGCCTGGCTCTGGTCGGAACGTTTCGTGCCGCTCGGTCGCAGACGACCCGCGCGGCTCACCGTCTCCTCGTCTCGGAGCTCGGTCTCACCGATCTCGCCCTGTGGTCCGACGCGAGCTACTGCCGCCACCCGTCCCTGTCGGTCTTCTTCTCCGCCCACGCCGATCACCCGTCGGCAATGGAGCACTTCCCCGCCGGTGCGATGGTGCCGCCTCCACGGATCGAGGAACCCATTCGAGGGTCGGGACCATGAGACGACATCTCCGGATTCTGGACCACGCGATCGCGACGCTGTTGCAGAGTCCGATCAAGACCCTGGTCGTCGTGTCCGTGTACTCCCTGTTGGTCGCGACGGTGGTTTCCCTGGTCCTCTACGTCGATGCGCATCACCGGGAGGCCGCAGCCCTGCTCAGATCGGCACCCGAGGTTGTCGTCCAGCGGATCCGTGGCGGTCGGCACGAACCGCTGCCCCTCGACCGCGCGGCGACGATTCGCACGATTCGCGGCGTCGGCGAGGTGACACCTCGGGTGTGGGGATACTCGTACGATCCCCCGACCCGGGCAACCCTGACGTTGTGGGGAGCCGAATCGGTGCCCGAAGAAACGCTGGAGATCCGGGACGGGGAGGGGCTGTCGAACGAAGCCGGCGGAAGTTGCATCGTCGGGCAGGGGATCGCCGACGTGCGCTTTCTGGGGGTCGGGGACCGACTGCCGTTCAAGTGCGCGGACGGCGGGCTGGCCGCCCCGTCGGTGGGAGGCGTTTTCACTTCCGAGTCCGCGATGTTGACCAACGACCTCGTGGTCCTGCCGACCGCTCTGGCGCGGCGGATCCTGGGGGTCGAGCCCGGTTTCTGCACCGACATGGCTGTTCAAGTCCTCAACCCGAATGAGATCGACACGGTTGTTCGAAAGCTGAACGAGCTGTGGCCCGACATTCGCGCCGTGACCCGACGACAGGTCCTCCAGACCTATGGGGCGGTCTTCGACTGGAGGGGGGGGATCTGGATCCTGGTGATCTCGGGACCCATCGCTGCCTTCTCCATTCTCGTCTGGGACAAGGCGACGGGGCTTTCGGCCGAGGAGGTGCAGGCCGTCGGCATACTCAAGGCCATCGGGTGGAAGACCACCGAAGTGATGGAGCTCAAGGCCGCCGAGGGAGCCGTCGTTTCGGCGGTCTCCCTCCTGACGGGCCTCATCGCCGCAGAGATCCACCTCGTTGCCTTCAACGGCGCGGTCTTCGCCCCGGTCATCAAGGGGTGGTCGGTGCTCTACCCGCCGTTCGACGTCTCACCCCAGCTCGGTGCGTACGGCGTTCTCGTGTGCATTCCACTCGCGGTGCTGCCGTATGTCGCTGCCAGCCTTTTGCCGGCCTGGCGGGCCGCGGTCATCGACCCCGACACGGCGATGCGGAGCTGACCCGAGATGAACCTGCGAAAGACCACCGCAGTCCTCCTGCTCCTGCTCGGGTGGGGGTGTGGGAGAACCGCTCCCGAACACCAGCAGGTGGTTGCTGAGGGCGGCGCCGTCCGCCTTCAACGGCCGGTGGTCGGTGACGGAAGAGTCCACTTCTTCACCTTTCACCAGGAAGGAAAGAACATCAATTTCCTCATCCGAACCGACGGCGCCGGCAATCTCCACTCCCATCTCGACGCGTGTTACTCGTGCTTCAAGTACAAGCTCGGGTTCGTCGTCGAAGAGAGGGATGTGGTCTGTATCGCGTGTCGCCTGGCGTACCGCATCGAGGATGAGTTCTGGGACTACATCGGCGCCTGCGCTCCGATCCCGATTCACCACGAGATCGACGGTGAGTCGGTGGTCATCGAGGAGAGACTCCTGATCCAAGCGGCGCGATACTTCTAGCACGGACATCTCTCCCGTATTGCGACGAGGTCGACGACCAAGGATCTCCGATCGGCGGCCCTCGCAGCACCCGTCGGAGCCCCACTCGACAGCCGCGGTGACGAGGAGTACCATCTCAGGCCGCGAAAGGAAGAATCATTCCGCAGGGTAGCGACGGAGGAGGACGCCCGGCGTTTCGTCGGGGCGCGGCTCGCCGCCTACGAGCGCATGTGGGACGGTTGAGGCTGCAAGATCGACTACCTCGGGGTCTTCGAGGACGACTGATCGGGGCTCATTGGCTACACTACGACCATGGATTCGACCGACCGGACGTTCAAGCCTGCCTGGTGGCTTCCCGGGCCGCACCTGCAAACCCTGGGCGCACGAATGCTCCGGCCGCGACGAGGGGTGGCCTTCCGTCGTGAGCGGTGGACCACTCCGGATGGAGATTTTCTGGACCTCGACTTTGCCGCGGACGAAGACCTCAGAGACGACGTCCTCGTACTTCTTCTGCACGGCCTCGAGGGCTCCGCCCACTCGGGTTACTCGTACCAGATCCTCCGTCGCC
>JARFRM010000197.1 GCA_029287235.1 Thermoanaerobaculales bacterium | reverse complement strand
GTGGCATTGGCCGAACTCCGTCGCCACACTCTGTCGCGTCCAGGCGACGCCCTGACCTCCGTTGTACCAGATGACAACCTCGTTCGCGACCCAGCCGCAACCCACGACATCGACCGATCCATCACCGTCGATGTCCCCGGCCCGAACAGAAGACGCCCCGGCAAAACCCGATTCGATGGGCATCTCGGTCCACACGGGAGGTTGGCCGCCCTCGTTGCGCCACCACCGCACCCGGTTGGCGCCGATGGCGGCGCCGACAAGATCGAGGTCCCCATCGCCGTCCATATCCACGGGATCGAGGGACGAAGGGCGCACGAAGAGATCGTCGACCACATGCTCGGGAACGGGATCGAGGGCGATCCCCGTCAGGGTGATCTGGCCCGGGACCGCCAGCCACGAGACACCCTCCGACACGACGAACGACCGGTCCCAATGATCGACAGTCAGATTCTCCGCTTCGCCGCCCGACCAGTCGCTCTGTGTCGAGACATCGGCATTCACGGGAGAAATCATGCTGAAGACCAGCACGCCGAGGCCGACGACAACCCCCCCGAGAAGGCCCGGGCGTCCGGTTGACAGTCGTCGATGAGTCATTCGAAGTAAAAAAGACCGTACATTCTCCACGGGCTGGGTCACTTGGATCTCCGATACTCGACTGGATGTTGCCGTCTCGGGTAGTACGCACGAATCGGTCCCCGGTTGCGCCGGCCTTGAGGCGAGACCTTCGCGGTGCTCCCGGGCGGTGACGGTCGGGAAACCCGTAGCCACGCCGCCGGGGGACGCCTACAGGAATGCCTTGTAGGTCGCGGGGCTAGCCCCACTACTGTTCAGATAAGCCAGGAGCAAGGGATTTCGTGCAGCCAAGATGGCTGCACCACAAGGATTCGAAACATTGTGGGGCGGGCTTCCAGCCTGCCCACAGCCCTAACTGAACAGTATTGGGGCTAGCCCGAATCAACCGAGGGCGCGGTCGAAAACCCCGATGAGGCGCTCGATCTCGTCCGGCGTGTTGTAGTGGACCAGACTGACGCGCACCACCCCGTCCTCCGGGTCCATCCCGAGGGCCTCACAGAGGTGATAGGCGTACATGTGACCGTGGCGGACGGCGATCCCCGAACCATCAACGACTTCGGTGATCTCGCGTGAGCTCTTGGTGTCGTGGACGAAGCTGACGGTGCCGACCCGTGAGGGGCCGCCGTGCGCGGGTCCGATGATTCGGACGTCCGGACGCGACCGGAGATACTCCACCAACCGCGCCTGAAGCGGCAGCTCGCACGAGGTCATCACGTCGAATGCGTGTTCCACCCCGCTTCGATCGAGGGCGCCCGGCTCCCCCACCCCGGCGAGAAGCTCGAGATAGTCACGCAGACCGAGGATCCCGGCGCAGCCCTCGTGACTGACCCCGCCGAGCTCGAACTTGTAGGGCAACTCGTCATCCGGGATGAAGAAGTGGTTGGGCCCCTGGAGCTCGGCCAGGGCATCACGGCTCGCCCACATGGCCGCCATGTGCGGGCCGTAGACCTTGTAGGTCGAGTAGGCGTAGTAGTCCACGCCCCAGGCAGCCACATCCATCACCCGGTGCGGGGCGAAGGCGACCCCGTCCACGACCACCCTGGCTCCGGCGCGGTGGGCCAGCCCGGTGATGGCAGGAACATCGAGGATCTCACCCAGGAGATTCGACACGTGCGGAAACGCGACCAGGGCCGTCCGATCGCTCAGGACTCCCTCCAGAGCGCCCAACGGGGAGGAGAAATCACTCGGGTCCATCTCCCACCACCTGATCTCGATTCCGGAATCCGCGAGCCCCTTCCAGGGACCGATGTTGGCCTCGTGGCCGATCTCAGCCACCACGACCTCATCGCCCGGCGACAGCACCTTCGAATAGCTGTTCGAGAGCATCTGCAGCAGCGCCGATGTCGACGGCCCGAGGATGGCATCGCCGTCGGATCCGTTGAAGAGCAGCTTGACGAAGGCGTGCGCCTCGTCGACGAGATCGGTGGCCCGCTGCGAGAGCTCGTAGCCGGCTCCGAGCTGGACATAGCTCGACACCATGTAGTCGCGGACACGATCGGCGACGGCCGCCGGCACCTGAGATCCACCGGCGTTCTCGAGAAAGACGGTGTCGCCGGCGAGGGCCGGGAATGCACTCCGAATGCGGTCGCGAAGCTCGGCAGTCACTTCAATCGTCACGAACCCTCCATCCCGACAGCGCATCGGGCGCCACATTGTAACCCCGATGGCGAACCGCAAGGACGCAAGGCATCGCAACGTCGCAACCACGAAGGCTCGAAGACACAAAGACACCGCACCATCGCAATTGAAAGTGGGCGTTGCTTTCGTGGGGGCGTTTCGGGCCTTCGGCTCATCGATTGTGGATGCTCGAGTGCCCTCATTTGTTGAACCGCAAAGATCGCAAGGTACGCAATGAACATCGCAAAGGACATCACATGATTGACCCATCGCAGCATCGCACCGTCGCAGGCGCCAAGGCGCGAAGGCACGTAGGCATCGCAGTTGAAATGCAGAGATCGGGCCCATCGGTGACGACGGTGTCTTCGTTCTCATGGCCGCCGACCCGTCGTTCTCGAGGCGGGCCCGAAGCTCCGGAAGGCCACTGACGGGCAGGCTGGAAGCCCGCCCCACATTCTGGATCGCAATTGCTGAGATGGTTGTGGGGCAGGCATCCCTGCCTGCCCTTCAGACTCGTTCCGGCCGGAAGCGCGCTCCCACGAAGTCCAACAACCCTCAATCGACGCCTCTCACACTTCCGATTGCGATGGTTTCGCGACCCCTCCGTGCCTTCGAGTCTTCGCGTTTGCGACGTTGCGATGAAATCTGCGTCAATCTGCGTGATCTGCGGGCAATATGTGTTGGTGCGATGCCCTGCGGCCCTCGCGTCCTTGCGGTTCATTCATGTCTGCTCAGAGACCACGAGTTCCTCGATGCGGTCGAGGAGCCGATCGATGGTGGCCTCGTCGGTGAGTGGATTCATCAATGCCATCCGGAGCCACCTCCGCCCACCGACATCCGCCTGACTGAGCAGAAACTCACCGTCGAGCATGATCCGCTTCCGGACCCGTGTCTGGACGGCATCGTCGCCATCGCACCGGAAGCACAGGATGTTGGACTCGGGCGCGCACAGCGACTCGAACCCACCCCTCGATTCGATCCGCCGGTGGATCATCCGGGCGTTTCGGCAGACGGCCGCGACACCGTCGCCCAGGCCCCTTTCCCCGATCACGGCGAGGACCAGGGCGAGCTTGAGGCCCAGCGGCGCTTTCGTGCACTCGAACTGGTGCGGGATGAAATCGTGTCCGATCTCCCTCTCGCCCTCGGTGACGTAAACGGCGTCCTGCTGAAATGCACCGGTCAGGCTGCGGCCGTCACGCATCAGCACCGCGGCGCAGAGAGCCGATGTCTGGAGCAGCTTGTGAGCGTCCCACACCAGCGAATCGGCCAGATTCACCCCTTCAAGCCGCTCCGCCTCGACGGGGTCCAAAAGCGCCGATGCGCCATGTGCACCATCCACGTGAAACCAGAGACCACGCTCCCTGCAGAGCTCACCGATTTCCCGAATCGGATCGTAGAGCCCGGTTGCGGTGGCGCAGGCGTTGGCGCAGACCGCCATCACCCGCCGGTCATCCCTCGCCAGTCGATCGAGCAGCACCCCAAGCCCGTCCATCTCCACCCGGCCCAGCTCATCGGTCGGCGCCGCGATGAGCGCCGAGGTCCCGAGCCCCATGGAGGCCACCGCCCGGGAGAGAGAGTAATGGGCGCATCCCGGAGCAACGACCACCAGGTCGGCGGGGGTTCCGTGCTCCCACGCCTCGGGCGAAATCGCCGCCCGAGCGGCGAGCATGGCGGTGAGGTTGGCGAGAGAACCGCCGTGAGTCAGGACGCCGCCGCCCGGTTCGGCACCCGGCGCCGGAGAGAGATCCCTGTTTCGTCCCGTCGGTTGCCAGCCGACGATTCCGAGCATCCAATCGATGACGGCGATCTCCATGGCTCCGGCGGTGGGGCCCATCTCATAGACCGACATCCCATTGGCGAGGGTTCCCGCGATCAGATCGGCCAGGGCCGACGCATAGTGGGGAACCGATATCTGGTGAGCCATGTAGGACGGGTGATGGACATTCGTGGCGGAGTCCAGA
>JARFRM010000152.1 GCA_029287235.1 Thermoanaerobaculales bacterium | reverse complement strand
TCGGCGCGGGTCGTCAGGACCGGGACCGGGGACCGTTGGACAACCTCTTTGGCGACGGAACCCACGAGCAGACCCTTGAGACCGCGCCGGCCGAGGGTGCCCATGATCACCAGGTCACAGTCGTATTCGGTTATCGCTTTGATGATCGCGTCGGCGGGTGCGGACCCCTTCCGGACGTGACAGTGAGTTTGGGTTTCGATGCCCTTTGCGGATGCTTGGAGTGCCTGGAGTGTTCTGGCTTCCGACATCGCTAGGACCCGTTCAACCTGGTCAAGGTCCTCCGGGCTCACGATTGGACCGTCAAAAACGGTGCGAACGTGGAGGAGGTGGATTTCAGCCTTGAAAGCGCCTGCGAGTTCTATCGCGAGGTTGAGAGCACGGTCCGACGAGGGGGAAAAATCGATCGGAACCAGGATGGTCTTTGCTGTGAGTGCCATGGTCCGTCCTCCGTGAGATTGGACTTCCAGATTGGAAAGAGGCGTGCTTCATGATCAGGCAGTCGCGTGCGGCGCAACTCCGACAGCCGCCTCGGTGGTTTCCGGGACCCTTGGGGGCGGTTGAAGCGCCCGGGTTGGCCCTCGATTCGGTTGTTGGGTGGGGTCCTTCCTGGACTTTTGGCTTTCCGCGATTAAACGACTGGTGAGACGTTCCGGGGTCCCAAGGTCGAGCCACCCGCACTCCGGCACGGAATGGACCCAGAGTGAATCTGTAGATTGTTCCAAGAGGTCCTTTGAGAAGTCGAGTGTGGGCACCGAGTCGTAGAGGCGAGCCAGATCCTGCTCGATCCGGGAGCCGTTTCGTGTTCCATCGAACACCGGTTGAAACGAACGCCATAGCTGCGGCAGCGAAGTCTCGAACATGTCGAGCAGGAAACGGCCGCCGGCGATGAGGATGAAGCTGTTCAGCAACGCGCCCTGCTCGAAGAGAGCGGCCGTCGTCGTTGGATCCGGCTTTTCGCGAAAACAAGCGATCGGGCGAAGCCGGCTCTCTCCCCATGGCTTCGGTACGATCCAGCCGTAGCCCGTCTCCGGCGTCTCCGGCTGCACTCCGAGCAAGACCATCTCCGAGTTCGAACGCGGAACGCTGGCGATCGCATTGGTGATGGCGTTGTGCAGGGTGTCCTCCGAGGCGACTCCGTGATCGGATGGAAGGATGACAAGCCGCGCATCGGGGTCGTTTCCAGTGACCCACAGGAGTGGCAGCAGGATACCGGCGGCGGTGCCTCGATTCTCGGGCTGGACGATCACGTTCCGTGGGGAAAGACTCGCCAGCTCCGTTGCCCACCATCGCCGGTGCTGTCGTGCGACGACGGCCACGATGCGTTCGGGAGGCGCGATCCTCCCCGCCCTCTCGAGGGTGGCTTCGAGAGGAGTCGAATTGCTGCCGATCAGCGAGTATTGTTTCGGCGCGGGCAGACCCAGGCGATCACGGGTCAGGCCCTTGACTCGCTCACCCTCGCCCGCTGCGAGGATGACGACCCAGATGTGGTGGTTCGAAAGCAACGTGTTGTCCTTTCGTTCCAAGTTCGCTAACCGAACACAGCCGGCGGAACAGTCCCCGGATACGGCCGCGAGCTGGCGCGAGGTGTTTCTCGAGTCGGTTCGGTTTCGGCCAGGGAGTGTTCGCGACGATAGGCCGGACCGAAATCGGAGAATGGCAGATTCTGAAAGATCCGGTGGCCGCTGAAATCGAGGACGCGGAGGTCGTTCCCCTTCCGGATGGCTTCTTCGATGACGTCGAACTGACGGCCGTACCGCCGACGCAGTTGTGGAACCGGGACCTCGCGGGCGATGAACTTCAGAATCCCGATCCGGCCAAGTTGATCCTGGACCGCCTCGTTTCGGATGGGCTGCCGTGTCACGACCAGAACCGGTTCTTTTGATGAAAAGATGACGTAGGCCTTCATGTTCGACCCTCCTCGAGGCCGGGTCAAGCTCTTGAGTCGTACCTTTGAAGATGAGACCCAACCTCTGGGCTTGAGTAAAGCAACCTTCATGCCAGTTCGGGTAAGCAGATCTGAACGCTGGAAGACAGCCGTGGCGAAACACTCCCGGGTCAGATTTCGACGGCGAGTGGGCCTCGGATCCGGACCGGTGCCATTCCGATCTGAAAGTGAGTTTTTCGTCTTGAACATCTAGACAGGGATCTGCCCATGGGCCACGCCATCGGCGATGACTCCCTCACCAGGTGGGAGGCGCGGGCGCAACCGAGTTACGAAATGGAGACCTGTGCCGGTGGCCGGTCATTCGATCCCCGATCTCGGGTGAGGTATCCAATGACGAAGGCTTCCATGACCTCGTCCACCGTTCCCGAATGGTGCGTGCGAACCTCGATACCACCATTTCTGATGAGCGATTCGAAACTCTGAGAAATTTCGTTGCACAGGACCACGTTGATTCCCATCGCGGCGAACTCGCGTGCACGTTCCCTCATCGATCGGCTTCGTATCGCGGTTTCGAAGTACTTTCCCCGATCCCGGTCACGGAGATCGAGAACGACAAGACTGGTAGCGCAGTCGAAGACTCGCTCGACCCGGCCATCCGACGACACCGGAATTGCCACTCTCATGGCTCACCTCCAGTCAACCAGGTGTGCATCTCTCATGCCAGCCGCCAATGACGACGATCTTCCTTCTCTCAGAGCCGAAGATCACCAAGTGAGACGATCTTCGGATCGGCGCAACAGCGCGTTTCGCTCGTTTTCTCTTTTCGGATGAGGTGCAACTTGCTCTCGTATCCACAATGAGCGATAGAGCCCAGGCGTTGGGCGGTTCATCCCTCAAAGCGAACCGGCAGATAGTCGGGGAACCACATCGACAGCCGGACCGTCTCCTCGAGGTCATCCAGGATGGATGCGTCCGCGTGTCCCTCGTCCACGGCGCATCGAATCACCGCGCACGCGACCGCGTGAGAACAGTCGCGGATCCTCCGCAGCTCCGGGTACACCGCTGTTTGCTCGAGGTCGGCGTCCGTGACCATACCGGCGAGAGCCTTCGCGGCGTCGAGGATCATCCTGTTCGTGACTCGCCGTGCCCGGGCCACCGTTACTCCGAGCCCGAGACCCGGAAAGAGGAAGGCGTTGTTCCCCTGGCCGATTCGATGAATATGTCCGTTGTATTTGACCGGCGGAAAGGGGCTCCCGGTGGCGACGATCGCCCGGCCGCTCGACCACGCGATGGCCTGTTCAGGTGTGCACTCGGCCCTCGAGGTCGGGTTCGAAAGCGGGAAGATGATCGGTCGTTCGTTGCACCGGGACATCGCCTCGACCACCTCGCTGGTGAACAGGCCGGGAGCCGCGGAGGTGCCGAGGAGAACGGTCGGCCTCACGAGGGCAACCGATTCCTCGAGGGTGATTCGGGTCGGGTCGTCACACTTGAGGCCCGACGTTTCTCCCTCGGCCCTGGCGTAGGTTTGCTTGAATCCTTCGAGGGTCTTCCGGTCTCGTGTGACCAGACCCCGGCTGTCGACCATCCACACCCGCCGCCTTGCCTCCGCGGTCGTCAGTCCTTTTTCGACGAGAGCCGACACGAAGAGATCGGCGATTCCCTGCGCTGACGCCCCGGCGCCCGCGAACAAGAGACGTTGATCGGACAACGCAACTCCCGTGATTTTCATGGCGTTGAGGAGGCCCGCCAGAACGACGCCTGCGGTGCCCTGAATGTCATCATTGAATGTGCACAGCGATCCCCTGTGGCGCTGCAGTTGAATGAGAGCATTTTCCTTGAGGAAGTCTTCCCACTGCAGCAGGACGTTTGGAAAGACCTTTCCCACCGCTGCTACGAAGTGGTCGACAAATGACTGGTAGCGCTCGCCTCGCACCCGTTTTTGGTGTAACCCGAGGTACAGGGGGTCATTGAGTCTGTCGCTGTTGTCCGTTCCAACATCCAACATGATCGGCAGTGTGTTGTAAGGAGAAACCCCTGCGCATAAGGTGTAGAGGCAGAGCTTGCCAATCGAGATGCCCATCCCCCCCGCTCCCTGATCGCCCAATCCCAGGATTCTTTCGCCATCGGTAACGACGATGACCGATGGGTTAGCCGCGTGATAGTTGGAGAGGATTGTTTCGATGTTGTCGCGTTGGTCGTAGCTGACGTAGATGCCGCGACCGCGGCGGTAGATGTGCGAGAACTCCCGACATGCCTGCCCCACTACCGGCGTGTAGACGATCGGCATCATCTCGTCGATGTGCTCGAGTACCAAGCGAAAGAAGAGAGTCTCGTTCCGGTCGTGGAGGCTGGTCAGGTAGATATATCTTTCGAGATCGGTCGGCTTGGCCTGGAAGTTCTCGTAGGTCCTTCGCAGCTGTTGCTCGATGTTACAGATCGCGGGCGGGAGAAGACCCCATAGATCGAGCTCGTCTCGCTCACCGGCCGTGAAAGCCGTGCCCTTATTGGTGAATGGATTGATCAGCAGTGATCGGCCCTTTTGTCGAACGGCCATGTATTCCTGCCGAATTGACGGATCAGTCTTGATCGAGAAGGTCATGAACACCCCCACTTCGAGCGGTGGCTGGCCGATTGCTTTGCACCGGCATCACGTTTCCCACAATGTGGGTGGCGAATCACAGGGCGTGTTGTTCGCTCGACAATTGGCCGCAGCAATATCCCTGCCAATCGCGCGCAACAGGTCACCGGGTTTTGTGACCGGGGCAGGAATAAGAAAACCGGTGGGCATTAATCTTGCTACATTTCCGGGCGGTGAGCGAGACACATCTTCGATGTGCCTGCGAAAGAAAGCCACGTCGAATCGATAGACGGGAGGACCGATGGCAGCGAGGGCGTCTGAATAGGCATCAGGGGGCGAGAGATGGAACCGGACCGCAGCAAGATTCAGCCGCGTTACCGGGCCTACGGCCGCAAGCACATTGGTAGGATTCGGCAGTTGGACAGACTGTCACGGGATCGGTTGATCGAACTCGAGGTCGCGTCCGCGGTCCTGCCGTTCCGGGTCAACGACTACGTGCTTGACGAGCTGATCGATTGGACCGACATCCCGTCAGATCCCATCTACCAGTTGACCTTCCCGCAAGCGGCCATGTTGGATCGTGCTGACTATTTCCGGCTGCGAGGGTTGCTGATGGGCGGTGCAGACGGTGAGGTGGTCCGACACGCAGCCCGTGAGATTCAGATGGGGATGAACCCGCATCCTGCCGGCCAGATGGAACTCAACGTGCCTGTCTTGAACGGCGCGGAATTGCCGGGATGCCAGCACAAATATCGCGAAACGGTGCTCTTCTTTCCACGGGCGGGCCAGACATGCCATGCGTACTGCACGTACTGTTTTCGCTGGCCGCAGTTCGTTGGTGTCGAGCGCCTCAAGTTCGCCATGCATGAGATCGACCTGCTGGTCTCCTACCTCCGTCAACACCAGGAGGTGACCAACGTCCTGGTGACCGGCGGGGATCCGATGGTCATGAGCAGCGCGCTTCTACGGAAGAACATCGAGCCTCTACTCGGCGACGGGCTCGATCATGTGACCTCCATCCGGATCGGTACGAAGGCGCTGTCATACTGGCCGTACCGTTTTGTCTCCGATCACGATGCCGAAGATCTGTTGCGCTTGTTCGAGGAGGTGCGCAGCAGCGGTCGGCAGCTCGCGCTGATGGCCCACTTTTCTCATCCTCGAGAGCTCCGAACAGGGGTTGTACGGGAGGCTCTCCGCAGGGTGAGGGACGCCGGCGCGGTGGTGCGCTGCCAGGCGCCTCTGATTCGTCACGTCAATGACAGCTCAGAGGTTTGGGCGGACCTCTGGCGTGAAGAGGTCCGTCTCGGGCTGGTACCCTACTACATGTTTGTCGCGCGAAACACCGGCCCACGCGCCTACTTCGAAGTCCCGTTGGCCGAGAGCTTGAGGATCTTCTCGGATGCCTTTGTTCATGTTTCCGGTCTCGGTAGAACCATCCGTGGCCCGGTCATGTCGGCAACTCCCGGCAAAGTCCTGGTCGTCGGTGATGCTAATGTCAATCATCAGAAAGTTTTTGTGTTGAAGATGATCCAGGGTCGTGACCCCGAGTGGGTCAACCGTGTGTTCTTTGCCAGGTTCGACCCCTGGGCGACGTGGTTCGACCAGCTTGAACCCGCCTCTGGCAGCTGGGATTCATTCTTCGAGCCATCAGTCTGACTCCGAGAAGACGGCGGTGTGGGTTAGAGTAGCGGTCGCGTGAGCGATTCAGCAGCCAAACCGCAGCAGACTGTGCAGACCTCGAAGGTCGCAACCATCGCGGTCGCCCACGCGGTGCACGACACCTACAGCTCCTTTTTACCACCGTTGCTCCCGGTCTTCATCGAAAAGCTCTCGTTGGCCAAGGCCGAGGCCGGCTTGCTCGCCGTCTTCCTGCAGGGCCCCTCCATGCTCCAGCCGCTCATCGGTCATCTGGGAGATCGCCGCGATCTTCGGGCCGCCGTCATTCTGACCCCGACCGTCACCGCGGTTTGCATGTGCCTGCTCGGGGTCGCGCCGGCCTACGGGGCCATTGCCGTGCTTCTGATGACGGCGGGCGTCTCATCGGCGGTCCTCCATTCCCTCGCGCCGGTGGTCACGGGGCGGATCTCCGGGCTCCGCCTCGGCTTCGGGATGGGTTTCTGGATGGTGGGTGGTGAGCTCGGGCGGACCCTGGGTCCGATCCTCCTGGTCAGCGCCCTCGCCGTCTTCGGGATGGCCGGGCTGCCATGGCTCGCGGTCGGCGGTGTGGGCGCCTCGGTGCTGCTCGCCCTTGGGATGCGCGGCACGGCGCCGGAACGAACGACGAAAGCACCCTCCGACGGCGCCGGTCCCCAATGGCGGACCATGCGGGGTTTCTTTCTGCCGTTGACCGGCGTCGTGATTTCCCGGGCATCCATGATGGCGGCGTTCACGACCTTCCTCCCGGTCTTTCTCCGAGAGGAGGGTGTCAGCCTGTGGTGGGCTGGGGCCTCCCTGTCCGTGCTCGAGGCGGCCGGCGTCGCCGGCGCCTTGATGGGGGGATCTGCGAGCGACGTGCTCGGGAGGAAAAATGTGGTTGCGGCATCCCTGTTGGTGACTCCGGTGCTCATGGTCGCCTTCGTGTTCGTTGCAGGTTGGGGGCGGCTGTCGTTGCTTCTGGCTCTCGGCTTTGCCGGTCTCATGGCTACACCGGTGATCATGGCCTGGGTTCAGGAGAGCTTTCCTGAGAACCGGGCGCTGGCCAACGGCACCTACATGGCACTCAACTTCGTCGCCCGGGCGATAGCGGTGGTTCTGGTCGGCGGCCTCGCGGACGGGATCGGGATGAGACGGGCATTTCTGGTCTGCGCAGTCCTGGGGGTTTTCGGAACGCCGTTCGTCTTCCGTCTTCCCGGGAGGAATGGCCGATATATGGGCGGTTCGAGAGGCACCGCGTAACACGCACGTCGAGATCACAGCTCCTTCCATTCCGGACACCACCATTTCATTCTGAAAATGTCGAGTTGCGTATGCCCGGGTTCTGCCCGGAAGAAGGCCTTGAGCGTCACTCGTTTCCGCTTTCGCTTGTCCGAGTGGCACGTTGCTTGCTCTTGTTCGTGGCGGAGGCGGTAGAGGCGGCGTCGAGAGTCACCCGGGCCGCACGGAGGACCAGATGAACGAGATCAGATTCTTGGCCCAGACGGATGCATTGCAGAGGAGACCCCGATGAACGCCTACGACATCGTCGTCGATGAGTACATGCGGACGTCGGTGCCGGGCATCTTCGCCATCGGCGATTGCGCGGAGCAGCACAACTGCTACACCGGGGAGAACTGGCCGATCATGCTGGCGTCGACTGCGATGGCCCAGGGTCGACTCGCCGGCTCGAATCTCTACTCCATCAAGGTGGTGAAGTCGTTCCATGGTGTTCTGGGCACATTCTCGACCAAAGTTGGGGAAACCGCGATCGGCGTTTCCGGCCTCACGGAGACGCAGGCTAAGAACATGGGTATCGACTATGGGGGCTTTTGTGGCTGCCTGGCCGACCAACTCATGAATGCCGATGAGATTCCACTGCCCGTCGACAAAGCCGGGGCGTTGGAGACCGCGCTCTACCTCGCCAGGCAACGGCAGGTGAACCTAGATGCACTCGCTGATCTTGGCTTTCCGTTGGCCTCCCCGCCGTCGCCGTTTGATGGAATCCCGTCGACGGATCGACCCCCGTCCATGACGGTTTCCATCGACACGTTCGTTCCAACGGCCTTTCTTGATGCGTTGAGCGATGGCGAGGTCACCATGGCCGAGGCCAGAGTGATCGCCCAAATGCCGGCCAACCGGGAAATGCTCCGCTTCATCTGCGACCGGTGCGACGGCGCTGAGCCCCGGGTGAGCGAGCAGACTCTGGGGTATTTGATCTGGAAAGCCGGCTCGCGTGAACCGCTCGATCGTCTGTGGCGTTGGGTGAACCCGATGAACGACTTCGGCTATGCCGGACTGGCGGACCACCCAACCAACTACCGCGAGTTGATCGAGGATCTCCAGTATCACCATCAGGAGTTGGCCGATGCCGCGCTGGCAAGGGTCGCCCCCTTCCTGCCGCACGGCGCCGAGATGAATCTCCACTTCGCTTTCACGCCGGGATGTCTGACCGGCGACTGGGCAACCCCTGCCATGTCCGGATCAGACGTGCTGCGAATCAAAGCCGGTTGGGAAGAAGTGGTAAAGAAGGTCTCCGCAGGAGTGTACCGCCAGTACCTGGCGGAGCAGTCGGGCGGCCATGAAGGGATCGATCGTCGGGCACTGGTCGATGTCGCTGATTTGGCCGATGAGCGACTCGTAATCTTCTTCGACATGGTGGTATCCACGGTGGTGGAGGGAACCATCGAGCATGTCTCCGACCCATCGCAATCGGTGAATACACCGACGTTGATGGAGGGTGTCAATCTCGTGAACGATCTTGTGCTTCAACTGAGGGAAGAGTCGCCGGTGGAATCTACGCGTGCTCTGCTCGAGCAAGGCCGGGGTTTTGGCGGCCCGCTCTGCGAGGTCGGTCGTCACCTGGCGCGGGTTGTCGCTGAACGAGATGGGCCGTTGGCGGTGACCGAGCTGCTGGATCGGGGATGCCTGGACCTCTTCCAGCGTGGGTTGGAGATCGAGTCCGAGAGCGCCGAGGGGCTCTTCGATCAAGAGTTGATCTTCATGGCCAATGAGCTTTCGAACCGGCTGGATTGGTGATTTCCCGGCACGAAATGAGGTTTGGGAGTGGGAACCGCCGGGGGGGTTGTGACCCGTGAGTTTGGAATCCCGACCATTTCCTACGGTCCCGGCGAAGAAGAGCAGGCCCACCAGTGCGACGAGTCGGTGCGTATTCCTGCGCTGGTCGAAGCCGTATATGGCACGGCGACTCTCATGCACGGGTTGAGCACGGCTTCGATTTCCCTGTCCACGGAGGCTCTTCGCGCCGATGAAAAGCGGCTCGTCGCATGCGCCGCAGAAGGAGGAATCTGATGAAGATGTGGTCAAAAGGGGCGTTGGTTGCGGTCGGCCTGTTTATTTCTGTGGCGTCTTGGGTGATGGCCGAAGAACCATTTGACGGGCAGACCCAGGTGTGGAGGGGGCTGTTCTTCACGATGAAGGTCGACAGCCTGGCGATGAAGCCTTTCGGCGCCACGGTTGTGGGTGTCAGGGAGGTCGCCGGTCTTGCCTTCTATGACAACGGTGACGTCGCGACGGTGGATGCCTGGCTCAGCTTCTATCGGGAGGAAGAGCAGTCGCACTACGAAGGGTACGCTCTGTTTCGGTTTGGCGATGGGTCCACCCAGACGGTCAGCCTCGAAGGGTGTATCGGCGCGACCGGCGCTGAGACGGGTGAATTCAGTTTTGTTTGCGGATCCGGTCGTTTCCGAGGGATCGTGGGCAACGGGAGATTCGAGAGTGATGGGCTCTCGTTGGCCGGCGATCCCTTTGTGCATGCTCAGACAACCTACCGGTTGCTGACAGATTGATTTGATTCGGGTCGGCTGGGCGCCATCTCCGCGCTCGCCACGAACTCCGAGTTGTTCGCGAGCCCCGTGTCTGGCACGGACTGTGCATCGTGTCGTACAGATGGTCCACGAACGAACAGAAAGGAGAATTCGATGGCTCTCGAACGACTCGAAGGGCAAGAGGTGTTCCAGTTTCTTCGTCCCGAACAGATCATGGCGATCAGTGATGTCGCAGAGGTGATCGAGTGCCGCGCCGGCGACACGATCTACGAGAAGGATACCCGGGCGGATCACTTCTACGTCGTGCTCGACGGCCAGGTCTCGCTGCGTCTGCCCGGCCGGTCGGGTGTCAGCCTCCAGGTAGAGGAGCTCACCAAGGGCGCCATGTTCGGGTCCTGCGTCTGCTTCCAACTCGTCGGCTACTCGCTCAACGCACAGTGCACGTCCGATTCACGGTTGCTGAAGATCGAGTCCGCGACCCTCAAGGAGCTCATGGACAGTGATCTGGTCCTCGGTTACACCATCCAGACCCAGATCTCCAGAATCTACTTCCGTCGCTATATCGACACCATGAAGAAGCTCCAGTCCATCGTCCTCAATCTGCCGCTGGAACCGGTTCAAGCCGAAGCTGTGAGCATCCCACTGGCTTAGCCCCAATACTGTTCAGTTTGGGCTGTGGGCAGGCTGGAAGCCCGCCCCACAATGTTTCAAACCATTGTGGTGCAGCCATCTTGGCTGCACGAAATCCCCCGCTCCTGGCTCTACTGAACAGTATTGGGCTCAGCCCGCTGGTTTCACAGGGTTTCGTTGCGAGGACGGTGAAGCGGGTGTGGCGGCTCGGGTCACGGTAAACTGATACTGCCTTCGATGGCCTGTGGGTGGCTGCAGGTTGTGGTGGAGGCAGAGGAACCGAGCGAGATGTACCACGAAGATCCGGAAGCGGCGCAGGTCATCCTCGACAGCGTGACCGACGGTGTCTTCACCGTCGACCGGGACTGGCGCATCAACTCCTTCAACAAGGCGGCGGAGAGGATCACCCGGGTTGCACATGGCGAGGCCATCGGCGCCCAGTGCTGCGATGTCTTTCGCGCCAGCATCTGTGAGGGTGAGTGCGCGCTCAGAGAGACGATGAGAACCGGGCAGCCCATCGTCAACAAGGCGATCTACATCATTGACGCGGAGGATCGGAAGGTCCCGATCAGCGTTTCGACCGCCATTGTCAGAGATGGTGAGGGCGAGATCGTCGGCGGTGTGGAGACCTTTCGCGATCTCTCTCTGGTGGAGGACCTCCGAAAGGAAATCAACGGTCGCTTCACCTTCGGCGATATTGTCGGCGGGAGCTCGGTGATGCGGTCTCTCTTCGACCTCCTGCCGGTGGTTGCGGACAGTGACAGCACGGTCTTGATCCGTGGCGCCAGCGGCACCGGCAAGGAGCTCTTTGCGCGTGCTATCCACGACCTGTCGCCGCGAAAGAAGAAACCCTTCGTCGCCATCAACTGCGGTGCTTTGCCGGATACTCTTCTTGAATCGGAGCTCTTCGGCCACAAGGCGGGCGCCTTCACTGACGCGCGAAAGGACAAGCCGGGTCGTTTCGCCATTGCGGAGGGGGGCACGATCCTCCTGGACGAGATCGGCGATATCTCACCGGCGATGCAGGTACGGTTGCTCCGGGTCCTTCAGGAGCGCGTCTACGAACCACTGGGATCCGTCACCCCGGTCGCCTTCGATGTTCGTATCATCACCGCAACCCATCATGACCTCGCCGAGTTGGTTCAGAGTGGTGTGTTTCGCGATGACCTGTACTACAGGATCAATGTCTTTCGCCTGGATCTGCCCCCTTTGCGTGACCGCCGAGAGGACATCCCGCTCCTCGTCGAACACTTCATTTCGAGATTCAACAGGATCCAGAACAAGAATGTCGCAGGGGTTTCGGACCAGGTCACGAACGTGCTCATGAGATGTGATTTTCCCGGCAATGCGCGGGAGCTCGAGAACGCCATCGAACACGCCTTCGTGCTCTGCAAGAGCGGTTTCATCGAGATCCGCCACCTGCCCCAGGAAATTCTCGAGTGCGCCGGTCTGCTGACGATGGGAAATCATCCGGGGGTGACGTTGAAATCGCTCGAGGCCCTCCACATTTCGGACGCGCTCCGCCGCCACGACGGGAATCGCAAGGCTGCGGCCGAGGAGCTTGGAATCCACGTGACCACTCTCCGTCGGAAGATCAGGGATCTCGAGATCGAGATCCCCGACCATGACGGGCGACGCCGCCGGCGCGGGACGGAGTAGATTCTACCTGTGCGTTTTGCTCACTTCTTTATCGTTTAGGTGAGTGGTTTGCTCTATTGTCGGTGCGTCTCCGCCGTGTGCTGAGGAAATTGGGGAGTCCGGAAAACCGCCGTTCATCTGACCCCCGAGTCTCTCGCAGGATTGCAGGTTGAGCGGACGACCACCTCCCCTTTCATGTCACGCTGAGCGGAGCGACCTCCGAGGTCGCGCAGTCGGAAGATCTCCCGAAGATCGGAGGGATCTTTCCGGACGGAAGACCGCACCAACCCGGAGGAGATCCTTCGACTCGGCCGTCGAACAGTCTCGCTCAGGAAGACATGTTTTCCACGAATCTGTCAATCCAAGACGAGGCGTCCCCGGCCGCGTGACGGCGCGGCGGTGCTCAGGATGAGAGGTCTTAGAGTATTCAAGGAGGCTCTCACATGCGCGAGCCCCCTCGTCCGGCCTCACCGTTCTGATTGGCACACCTGTTGCAAAAGTCGGTAGCATGAAGATTGCGATCCCTGTCTGGAACGGCCGTGTCTCACCGGTCTTCGATGTTGCCGGAACGATTCGTGTTGTTGACGTGGATGTCGACCACGGTGTGGTGGTTGCAGACTCGACCCACGCGCTTGAACCCGGACGACCGGTATCGGCACTCGCCGCTCTCGGCGTTGATGTTCTGGTCTGCTCCGCCGTTTCCCCAACCATCGAGGCGGCGGTCTGGGTTTCCGGTGTCGAGGTCATTTCGGACATCTGCGGTTCACCGGACGAGATTGTCGATGCAATGGCGGCCGGCGACACAGAGCTGTGTCGATTTCATTCCCCCGGGAGTCGCCGGCAGCGCGGGTCGGAATCGGGCAAACGTCCGGCTTTTGAAAGGCATGGATAAGATGGATGTTCTGTTGAACTGGCGTGAAACGCGGGCCGCCGGCGTTCCGGCCTTGAAACACGTCTTTGGCCCAGTGCCGTCGCGACGCCTCGGGCGATCCCTGGGGATCGATCCGGTGCCGCTGAAGACCTGTAACCTGAGCTGCGTCTACTGCCAGCTCGGGCGGACCTTGCGGCCGACGACGAGACGAAGGGCATTTTTCAGTGCAGGTGAGATTTTCGCCGAGGTCGCCACCGCCCTTGCGCGAAACGAACCGGATGCCATCGACTGGATCACCTTCGTGGGTTCGGGGGAGACGACCCTATTTTCTCGTCTCGGGTCGTTGATTCGCCGGATCAAGTCGCTGACCGAGGTACCGGTGGCCGTGATCACCAGCGGGTCGCTGCTCTACTTGCCGAAGGTGCGGGAAGAACTCATGGCCGCGGATGCCGTGCTGCCGAGCCTCGACGCGGGCACGGAGAAGATGTACCGCAACATCAACCGACCTTCTCACGGATTGACCCTGGCCGATCACGTGGACGGGATGGTCGAGTTTCGGCGCGCTTACCACGGGGGCCTCTGGGTGGAAGTCATGATTCTCGGTGGAGTCAACGACTCGACCTCGGCGTTGCGCGACCTCGCAGCCGTACTGGAAAGGGTTGAGCCCGACGAAATCCACCTCTCGACGCCGACCCGTCCCCCGACCGAGCCGTGGGTCGAACCTCCGAGTCTCGAGGGCATGGAGCGAGCGGCCTCGATCCTGGGCAGGGTTGCCAAGGTGCTGCCACCGACCGATGTCGAAGCGGTCACGAGCATCGACGGTGGGCTTGTTGATGCGATCCTGTCCATCATCGCTCGTCATCCGCTCAAGGAAAGCGAGGTCGAAGGCCTCCTGACCGTTTGGTTGCGGACACAGGTTGAAGAAACCCTCAACGCCCTACCGGCGAGCGGAAGGATCCAGATCGTCGAGAGATACGGCGAACGCTTTTGGTGCCCGGCAGGGGCGGCCTTTCCGGATCCTCGCCTCGAATGGTACCCGCCTTCCGGGGCGGAAAACAGCGGGATTCTTGGAGGAGACCATGGCAGACCCAACTGACAAGCTGCCGGGGCAGGCGCCGGGTAGGTACTACGTTGACTCGAACTGCATCGACTGCGATGTGTGTCGAGAGACGGCGCCCGGGAATTTCGCGGCCAACGAGGACGAAGGATTCTCCTACGTCGTCAAGCAGCCCGAAAACGACGAAGAAGAGGCTCAGTGTCAGGAAGCTCTCGAAGAGTGTCCGGTCGAGGCGATCGGCGACGACGGCGAGGATTCCTGAGCGGGGTTTGGGGGAAGATAAGACATGAAGATTGCGATTAGCTCGACCGAACCGTCACTGGATGCGCAGATGGACGAGAGATTCGGGAGGTGCCCGTGCTTCGTGATCTCGGATTCGGAAGGGGTCGATTCCGATCTTGTAGAAAACAGCTTCGCGCACGGCTCCGCTGCCGGGATTCAGGCGGCGCGCCTGTTGGCCGATCGGGACGTTTCGGTGGTCTTGACGGGCCGATGCGGACCCAATGCCTCCGACACGCTGGAGGCGGCCGGTATCCAGGTCGTGACCGGATGTGGTGGCACCGTGCGGCACGTGCTGGACAGGTTTTTGGGCGAGATTGGTGAATCTCCAGATGCCTCGTCTGAACGCCCGGCGGCGGACGGAGCATCGAGCGATGGCGTCGCTCCCGCCACAGGTGGACGAACCGCTCTTCAACGAGAGTTCGAGGAGGGCGTAGACAGTCGCGAGGAGTGGTACCTGCGCTCTCTGCCGGGTATCTGATTGAAGAAGAAACGGTCTTGCGTGAAAGTCGCAGTCGCGAGCGGCAAGGGTGGCACCGGAAAGACGACCGTGGCGACCAATCTGGCCTGGGTGGCGGCTCAACATGGCCGTTCGGTCGCGTATCTCGATTGTGATGTCGAGGAGCCCAACGGTCAGATCTTCCTGCGGCCCGAGGTGAAGTGGAGACGACCGGTCACCCTTCCCGTGCCCCGGGTCGATCCCGATGCCTGCGATCTCTGCGGCGAGTGCGGTGAGATCTGCGAGTTCAGCGCCATCGTTCCCATCGGCGCGAAGGTCCTGGTTTTTCCCCAGCTCTGCCACTCATGCGGCGGCTGCCGCCTGGTGTGTCCGCTCCAGGCCATTTCGGAGATCCCCCGTGAGGTGGCCACTCTCATGGGGGGCGAGGTGGACGGGGTTGAGTACCTCCAAGGGCTACTCAACATCGGCGAGGCCATGAGCCCGCCGATCATCCGCGCCCTCAAAGCGCTGGCGCCGCAGGCAGAGCTGGTGATCGTCGATGCCCCGCCGGGCACGTCGTGCCCAGTCGTGGAGGCCGTCGGAGGGTGCGACAGGGTGCTCCTCGTGACCGAACCGACGCCGTTCGGGCTCCACGATCTCGAGCTCGCGCTGGACACCATCGGGCGTCTCGGGATCCCGTGCGAAGTGGTGGTCAACCGGGCCGGGTTGAACGGCGCCGCGACAAGGGAATTGTGTAGCAGCCGGGGAGTCGAGATTGCTGCCGAGCTGCCCGACAGCCGCAGCGTGGCCGAGGCATACTCGCGAGGCGAGCTGGCGGCAGAAACCGACCCGGAGTTTCGCGATCGGTTTCGCTCGCTCTTGAAACACATCGGGAATTCTCCGTGAAGCAACTTGTGGTGATCAGCGGCAAAGGCGGAACGGGCAAGACCTCCCTCGTTGCATCACTCGCAGCCCTGGCCGGGAAATCGGTGCTGGCGGATTGCGACGTGGACGCCGCGGATCTGCACCTGGTGGTACGGCCGTCGCCGGTTTCACGAGCCGAGTTCGTTGGCGGGAAAAACGCGATCATCGATTGTGAGCGTTGTTCTGACTGCGGAACCTGCGTCGATCTCTGCCGATTCGACGCCATCGCCGGCGAGTTTTCGGACCGTGCTGTCGATCCCATCGCCTGCGAAGGGTGTGGGGTGTGTGCGTGGTTCTGTCCGGAGCAGGCCATCGACCTGGTCGATGCGATCGAGGGCGAGTGGTACCGGTCGGAGAGCCGGTTTGGGCCCATGGTCCATGCGCGTCTCAACCCGGCCGGCGAGAACTCGGGGAAGTTGGTCAGTCTCCTTCGCTCCGAGGCCCGGTCGACCGCGGAAAACCGAAAGATCGAGACGGTGCTCATCGATGGGTCTCCGGGAATTGGCTGTCCTGTGATCGCTTCTATCACGGGCGCCGACCTGGTCCTCGTGGTCACCGAGCCGACCCTCAGCGGGATCCACGATCTCGAACGCGTGCTCGGGCTCACGAAGCACTTCGGGATCCCCTCCATGGTGGTCGTCAATAAGTACGATATCAACGAGGAGAACACCCGGCGGATCGAGGAGCTGGCGACCGCGTTGGGGGCCGGCACGGCGGGACGCATCCGCTTCGATCCCGCCGTGACCACGGCCCAGATCGAGGGGGTTCCATTGGTGGAGCACTCCGACGATGGCGCGGCATCGGACATCGACGAGGTGTGGAGGCGGGTCAAGTGGTCACTGTCCGCCGGGAGGTTCCTGACATGAAGACCCCGAGGAAGATCGGCATCATCATCTGTGACCGATGGCGACGATGCGCAGGCGGCAAGTGTCTTCGGGCGCTCAAAGAGCGTGAGGGCGCCTTCGCCCGATACGAAGGCCTGGAGGTGGAGTTGGCGGGGTACACGACCTGCGACGGGTGCCCCGGGGGCAACATCGAGTACGCGCCGGCGGAGATGAAGAAGAACGGCGTCGAGGTGGTCCACCTCGCGACGGGTTTTCTTGTCGGCTATCCGCCGTGCCCCTACATCGACGAGTTCAAGGCCTTTGTCGAGGAGAAGTACGGCATGGAGGTGGTGGTGGGGACCCACCCCATCCCGCAGAACTACTACGACACTCACCGGAATCTCGGAACCTGGGACCTTCCGATGTGGGACTCGAAGATCGGCGAGACAGTGACCACCGAGAGCATGCGCAGACAGTACGACTGATGAGAATCTGCCTGGAATGCGTGCGGTGATTCACTCCGGCTTTTCAAGCTCCGCGATTCGCTCCCGCAAACGCTCAACCTCGGCACTGAGGCGCTGTATCAAGCCGGGCTCGGCGGGCGACTCGACCTGGGCTTGGCCCGACCATTCGGACGCCCAGCGTCGATTGCGGAATCCCCTCCCGCGGCCGAATTCTCGGCCTAAACCGCCGCCGCGGCCGAATCCACCACACCGCACCCCGTAGCCGCTGCCGCGCGCCCCGGAGTTCCTGTCGCAAGGACCGAATCCGCCGCCGGTCATGGGTCCTTCTCTCATCGGTCCGGTTCCGTCTCCTCCAGGCATGGTGCTTCCCTCCCTGCGGCGCCGGCCGTGCCTCGACCGGCGCCCGTCGTGCGCCGGTCAGGCTTTGTCTTCTCGCGCCGCCCGGCGGTTTTCGATCTCCTGGTGATGGGGTGATCCCTCACGGACCATGGCCGAACCGCAGCTCGGACATCGTTCCTTCAGACAGGGCGATCCGGCGTTGTGAGGCGCCCGGTGGCCGCACTTGGGGCAGAGGCAGAAGCCACCGTCACCCATCCGGCCGATGCCTGTACCTTGGCCTCGTTCGCCTCCCATGCCGCCGGCGCCCTGGCCGCCGCGACCGCCCCGACCCTGTCCTTGTCCGGCGCCTCGACCGGCGCCCATCCTCTGGCCTCGTCCCTGATTTGCCATTTTCTTATCCTTGTCAGGCCTGGTGGCAGCCGCCCCGGCCGGGTTCGTGTTCTCCGTGGTCGTGGCCGCAGTCGTGGAAGCCGTGGTCGTGACACACCTCTCCGGTTGCTTTGAGGGTGCCGTCGAGAAAGCACTTCACGAGTGCGTCCGGATCATCGCCCTCAACGCCGAGGACGACCTCGATGCCGTGCTGCGCGAAGATGTCGATGGCGCGAGGCCCCATGCCGCCGGCCAGGACGACGGTCGCTCCGTTCCTCCGAAGCCACGTAGGGTAGATCCCGCGGCCGTGTTCCGGCGGAGCGGCGATCTGGCGTTCGGCGATGGAGCGGCTCACAGCGTCCACGGTGTAGAAGGCAAAGGTCTCGGCGCCTCCGAAGTGTTGGCTGAATCTTCCTTGGTGCATTGGGACCGCGATTCTCATTCTTCGATCCTCCCTCCGAAAGTGTTCATTGCTGATTCCTCCCGCGGTTGCTGCGACCCCTTCGGCCCCGGCAGCGACAGCCCCCGCCCCGCCTCGTCCCGTCATCGTGGACGGGGCAGGGGAAGGGCGTGTCCGATGTCGCGACCACCGGCCCGTCGCTGACGATCAGAAGCTTCTCTTCGATCAATGCTGTAGCAACCGCCGTCCTGGCGCGGGCGAGGATGCGAGCGAAGGTGGGGCGGGAGACCCCCATCCGCTGGGCGGCGGTCTCCTGGTAGAGGCCTTCCAGGTCGGCGAGTCGCAGGGCCTCGAGTTCGTCCATCCGCAGGGATTCGATGTCAAGCTCGTCCACCGGTCGACCGATGGGCTTGAAACCCCTCCCCTTGGCTCCGCATCCGACCTTTCTGAGCTTCTCGGGTCGTGCCATTACGCCTCCTAATTACGAACATATGCTCATTATGTCGCGATGTCAAGGGGGCCGGCAGAAGATTTTGAATCTCTCCAGGCGGATACGGTTTTGGCTTAGGGATGGGCCGAAATCCGGCGATGAGCGGGGTGTGAGGACCTCAGCTGCGAACCGTGTCGACACTTCGTAGGTCGAGCTTCCAAGCAGTTGTTGCCTCATCAGAAAGACAGCGGGCCGAAGCCCGCTGTTTGTTGCGTTCAGTGCTGTAGGGCTTTTGATGACCCTTGATCCCCTTGGTCCGGTGAGGCGAACTGCAGCTTGCCCTCGCGGAACTCACCACCGCGGAGGGTGTGGGACAGCGCCTCACCGAGCTCCTCCACCAGATGGATGGTCAGGCCCTGCCGGATCTCTTCGGGCAGGTCATCGAGATCGGCTTCGTTCTCCTTGGGAAGGACAACGGTGGAAATGCCGGCGCGGACGGCGCCCAGGATTTTCTCCTTGACACCGCCGATGGGCAGGACCCGACCGGAGAGGGTGATCTCACCGGTCATGGCGACGTCGTTGCGGGCGGGCCGACCGGAGAGGGCCGACACCATGGCTGTGGCCATGGTGATTCCGGCGGACGGGCCGTCCTTGGGAATGGCCCCGGCCGGGACATGGATGTGGACGTCCTGCTGGAAGTCGCGGGGGTCGATGAAGAGCTCGTCGGCGTTGGCCTTGGCGTAGGTCCAGGCGGCCTGGGCGGACTCCTTCATGACATCGCCGAGCTGGCCCGTGAGCACCAGGTTGCCCTTGCCCGCCATGGGCGAGGCCTCGACGAACATGATGTCGCCCCCCATGGGGGTGTAGTACATCCCGGTGGCGACTCCGACCTGATCGGCCTCGGCGGCGTGTTCGGGGTGGACCTTTGGCCGGCCGAGAAGCTCGGCCACCTGCTCGGAGCCGACGGCGAAGTTCTCGATCTCCTCTGCGGCGATCTTGCGGGCCACCTTGCGCGCGAGCCGGCCGATCTCCCGTTCGAGCTGGCGGACCCCCGACTCGCGGGTGTAACGGCTGACGACCTCTTGAATCGCGTCGTCTCCGAAGGTGATCTGCTCGTCGCTGAGCCCGGTCTGCTTGACCTGGCGCGGGACGAGGTAGCGTTTGGCGATCTCGAGCTTCTCGTTCTCGGTGTAGCCGGCGAACTCCACCACCTCCATCCGGTCCTGGAGGGGCCCGGGGATGTTCTGAAGGAAGTTGGCGGTGCAGATGAACTGGACCTCCGAGAGATCGAACGGCACCCCGAGGTAGTGGTCGGTGAAGGTGTCGTTCTGCGCCGGGTCGAGAACCTCGAGCAGCGCCGAGCCCGGGTCGCCCTGGTAGGAGACGCCGAGCTTGTCGACTTCGTCGAGGAGAAAGACCGGGTTGCGGCTGCCGGCCTGTTTCATGCCGTGGATGATCCGGCCCGGCATGGCGCCGACATAGGTACGACGATGGCCGCGAATGTCGGCCTCGTCGCGGACGCCCCCGAGGGAGATCCGGACGTACTCGCGGCCCATGGCGCGGGCGATGGACTGGGCGACAGAGGTCTTGCCGACCCCCGGAGGTCCGGCGAAGAGCAGAATCGGATTGCGGCCCACCGCATCTCTCGCCAGGGTGGGGGATGGGGTGGTTTCTTCCTCGTCCGCGCCCACGTCCGGGTCCTCCTCCGAAACGGACTCGAGCTCTTCTTTCGCCTTCTCCTGCCTCAGCTGAAGCAGCCGAACGGCGAGGAACTCGAGGATCCGGTCCTTGACGTCGCCGAGACCGTAGTGGTCCTCTTCGAGGATCGCGCTCGCCTTGGCGATATCCAGGCGTTCGTCGGTGCGCTCGTCCCACGGCAACTCCGAGATGGTTTCGAGATAGGTTCGGATGACCTGGGCCTCCATGCCTTCGGGGCCCATTCGCTCGAGGCGTGACATTTCTCGGTCGACCTCTTTCCGGGCGACCTCGGGCAGGGGAAGTTCGTCGAGCTTGTCCTTGAGCTCCTCGAGGTCTTCGCGGCCGCTGTCCTCACCGAGCTCCTTCTGGATCGCTTTGAGCTGCTGCCGGAGGAAGGCCTCACGGTGACGGTCGCCGAGCTCTTCCTGGACCTGGCTCTTGATGTTCTCCTGGGCGTCGATGACGTCGATCTGACGCTGGATGTGGAGCAGCACCGAGCGCAGGCGCTCGTCAACCGACAGCCCCTCGAGCAGACGCTGGGCCTCCATCGGTTTGAGGTCGAGGTGACCGGCGACGAGATCGGCGAATCGACCGGGTTCCTTGGTCTCCGCAAGGAACTGCTGGACCGCTTCCTTTGGCATCCCGGCCCGGCGGCCGAGCTCGGAGGCGCGCTCACGCGCCTCTGCGTAGAGCGCTGTGAACTCGGGTGCCGCGGGGTCGAGGGGGGCCATTTCCTCGGCCTGCCGTACGGCCGCAATCAGGTACTCGTCCTCCTCGTCGAAGCGCATGGCGACACCGCGGTAGAGGCCGTTGAGGAGCAGCCGCATTCCGGAGGGGCCGCGCTGGACCGGGCCGATCGTGGCCACCGTGCCCATGGTGTAGAGAATCTCGGGACCGACGTCTTCGAGGTTTTCGCGTTGCGCCACGACAAAGATGGTCTTGTTTTCGGTCTTGAGCGCCGCCTCGATCGCACGCAGCGTTCCCGGTCGGCCCGCCGCGATGGGCGAGGTCACACCGGGAAAGAGCACAGCCTCTCGGAGTGGAATGACGGGAAGAGTGGTGACGTCGATCATGAGTGTGCCTCCTGGGCAGAGAGCCCGTGCGTATCAATGTATGTCTCGAACGGGTATTTTCCAGCCCCCCGTTCGAGGTAACATTACAAACCTGAGTAATGCACGCTCAAATTCCCGTTCGGGGCGAATTTCTTTGATGCCGGCCATCTGGGGCGCCCCTGGCGCGCCTGC
>JARFRM010000147.1 GCA_029287235.1 Thermoanaerobaculales bacterium | reverse complement strand
CGAGCGATTCGACATCAAGGAGTTCCACCGGGCAGTACTGCTCCACAACCGGCTCCCACTTCCCTTGCTCGAGAGACTGATCGAGGACTACATCGAGTCGAAGAGGCCCCGACCCGCCCCGGCGCCACGGCGGGCCACCGGGAGAAGGGGAGCCGCCCAGCAGCCATGACTTCGGGCGCCGACCTCGACAAAAATGGGTCGGGCTCGAACGTGGCATGTAGGCACCGCCTTCCGCCGGTCCGGCTTGCGGAGGAGAATGCGGCGACGCCATGCCACAATGAGTGCTCGATACCCAAGGAGTGAAATGGCCGAGGATCGCGAAACAGAGGTGACCGAGATCGTCTCCCGGCTCAAGAATGCCGAGGGTGCGGATCGCGCGTCGGCCGAAGACCTCCTGCCCCATGTCTATGACGAGCTTCGCATGCTTGCCAGACGCTATCTGAGCCGCGAGCGGCCGGGCCACACACTCCAGCCAACCGCATTGGTCCATGAAGCGTATATCAAGTTGGTGGATCAATCGAAGGTGGACTGGCAGGGCAGGACCCACTTCTTCGCCGTCGGTGCGAAGGTGATGCGGCATCTGCTCATCGATCATGCGCGGGGCAAGGGGCGCGCCAAGCGCGGCGGCGGCCGGCAGCGGGTCACGTTGGCCGATGGAATGACGCCCTTTGTCGGACGAGAGCTCGATGCCGAGGATCTGTTGGCTCTGAACGAGGGTCTCGATCGATTGGCGGAGCTCGATGCGCGCCAGGCCAAGGTGGTCGAGTTGCGTTTCTTCGGTGGGTTGACGGTGCCCGAGGTCGCGTTGATTCTCGAGGTTTCGCAACGCACGGTCGAGGGAGACTGGGCGCACGCCCGCGCGTGGTTGAAACGAGAGCTGTCCCGGAGGGGGGCGGGCCGGTGACATCCGACGATCATGCGAGGGTGAAGGAGCTCTTCATCGCGGCGTGCGAGCTGCCGCCCGACGAACGCCGGGAGTATCTCGAGCGTGAGTGCGGATCGGATGTGGCGCTCAAGGACGAGGTCGACGAGCTTCTGTGCTACCACGATGCAGAGACGACGCACGGACCTTCCGTGTCGGCAACGGCGCTCGGCGATCTCGAGTCCATCTCCAGCTACAAGGTGCTGCAGAAAATCGGTGAGGGCGGGATGGGGGAGGTCTACGAGGCCGAGCAGACCAGCCCGGTTCAGCGCCGCGTGGCGCTCAAGGTCATCAAGTGGGGGATGGATACCAAGGAGGTTCTGGCCCGATTCGAGTCCGAACGGCAGGCGTTGGCACTGATGAACCACCCGAACATCGCCAAGGTCTTCGACGCCGGAATGACCGAAAACGGTCGCCCGTACTTCTCCATGGAGTTCGTCAAGGGCATCCCCATCACCGACTATTGCGACACCCACAGGCTGAGCACCGAAGAACGTCTGAGGATCTTCATCCAGGTCTGCAGGGGTGTGCAACACGCGCACCAGCGGGGTGTGATTCACCGTGACATGAAACCGTCGAATGTCCTGGTGACGATCCAGGATGACCAGCCGATTCCCAAGATCATCGACTTCGGAATCGCCAAAGCGACCTCCCAGCGGCTCACCGAAAGGACGATCTTCACCGAGCTCGGTACGTGGATCGGCACCCCGGAGTACATGAGCCCCGAACAGGCGGAGATGACCGGTCTCGACATCGATACCCGCACCGATGTCTATTCGTTGGGAGTCGTGCTCTATGAGCTGTTGGTCGGGGCGCAGCCCTTTGACTCGACAACGCTCCGAGGCGCAGGTTTCGACGAAATGAGGCGCAGGATCCGCGAGGAGGACCCGCCACGCCCGTCGACTCGGCTGACCGATCGCCATGGTGATTCCGAAATCGCCGCGCAACGCCGAAGGACGAGTGCGACGAACCTGGCCCGCGAACTCTCGGGCGATCTCGACTGGATCGTCATGAAGGCCCTCGAGAAGGACCGGACACGGCGTTACTCGACGCCCCTGGAGCTGGCTGCGGATGTTCGGCGCCATCTCGGGAACGAACCGGTGGAGGCGAGTCCGCCGAGCACCGTCTACCGGCTCGGGAAATTCGTTCGCCGCAACCGCGTGGCGGTCGCAACAGCCACCGTGGTCTTGACGGCGCTGATCCTCGGCACCATCGGAACCGGTGTCGGAATGGTGCGGGCGAGGCGTGAAGCCCGGGCCTCCCGGCAGGTGATTCAATTCATGACCGGGATTTTCGGCGGTCTGAACCCGACCGGAACCTATGGCCACACCGAGTCCATCGACGAGATCCTCGACCGTGGCGCCGCTCAGATCGACGATACCCTCCAGGGCCAACCCCTCGTCGCGGCATACCTCAAGGACCTCATCGGTCGTGTCTACATGGGGCTGGGCGAGTTCTCCAAGGCTCGTCCCTTGCTGGAAGAGGCCTACGAAACGAGGCTCGTCGAACTCGGGGGTGATCATCCTTGGGTCGGTGACAGCCTGGACATCCTCGGATCCGCCAGGATGCTCATGGGCGACTATGAGGAGGGCCTCGGAATTCTCGACCGGGCCATCGAGGTCTATGAAGGATCGGTCGGGCTGGATCACGGCGCGGTCGGAAACACTCTGTCCAACATCTGCCACGCGCACTGGAGGTTGGGTGACTACCGCGAGGCGATCGGATTCTGCGATCGCTCGGTGGTCAACCTCGAGAGCAATTTCGGCGCCGATGAACTCCCCGTGACCAACCCGCTGTTCAACAAGGCCATCATCCTGCGGGAGCTGGGCGAGAATGCGGAGGCTCGTGAACTCGGTCGGAGGGTGCTGGAGATTCGGGAGAATAAGCTCGGTCCGGACAACACCGCGGTCGGGTGGGCGTTGCACGATCTGGCTCTGAGCTGCGAGTTTCTCGGAGACCGTACAACCTCCAGGGCCATGCAGGAACGGGCTCTGGCGATCCAGGAAAAGGCCCTCGGCCCCGAGAGCAACGCTGTGTCGATGCCGTTGACCCGCCTCGCGGTGGCGAAAGCCAGGGATGGTGAGCTCGAGGACGCGCGTTCAATGTTCCAGAGGGCCACGGAGATTCGCGAGATTGCCCTCGGGGTCGACCACCCGGATCTCGTGTGGATCCTCCGTCCGTACGCGCATCTGTTGCGCGATCTCGGCGAGGAGGCCGCCGCGAGGCGGATGTTCGAACGCAACATCACCATCGCGGAACAGGCGTATGGGCCGGACCACATCGAGACGGCAATCGCGCTGAGCGGCCTCGGTTACCACGAGAGCGTCGTCGGCAACCTGGCCCGAGCGCACGAACTCAACGAGCGCAGCCTCGAGATCCAGATTCGGGTTCTCGGTGCGCGAGCTCGGCGGGTCGGAGCGGCCTACTACAACATGGCGTGCATCCATGCCGTGGAAGGTAATCGTCGCGGCGCCCTGGACCATCTCCAACTCGCACTCGACACGGGTTGGTGGTGGGATGGCGTCGAGGCCGACAGCGATCTCGATTCACTGCGTGGGGATCCCGAGTTCGAGACCCTGATGGACGAGATCAGACTGCGGGTCGAAGCCGCCCGGAGTCAGCTCGACGCCTCCGATCATCTCGGGATCCAGGATGCTGAAGATTTCCTGGAAGTCCCTGAGGTGGAAGGGTTCCATGAGTTCCTGCCATCGAGGACCACCAGGGTCTCGTCATAGAGCCCGCCGCTGACGGTGAATCGAGCCGAGAAGTCTCCGCCCGAGGTGCTGGGCAGGACCGCGATGGCGCGATAGAGATCATCGCCGAAGTGCGGCAGCCGGCGGATCTCCGTCCGGTCGAGGGCGACCGCCGCCGTGGGTTGTTCGGTCAGCAGCGATGCGCTGGCGGTGACCTCGATGTCGCGGAGCGCGACCAGCCGCGGTACGAGCGTGATCGTGATGCGTGAGGTTGAGGCCGCCACAACCTCCACCGGGTCGAGCGGGTCTCTTCACACCAGGTCATGCGACAAACCCGGTCGGATACCGCAATTCACACCGACGTGAGCGATTGCGCGTCAGCCCCGATCGGTACTCAATGAGGATGATTCAGCCCTCGTGGTGAAACCGTCACGGCGTGGCCGAACCCCAGGCAGATGTGTCGGAGGACTCGAATCCGTCGGCAAAGATGATCGCTCCGGCCAGCTCGAATCGTGCAGTCCCCTGGTCCGAGGAAAGGACGGATGCGCCGCCCCCCCCGTTGCTGGTCCAGCGCAGCCGCGTCCCGGTGAACTCCCAGGTGTAGTCGGTGTCGGCGACGAGATCGGTGAGCAG
>JARFRM010000134.1 GCA_029287235.1 Thermoanaerobaculales bacterium | reverse complement strand
AGGCCGGGTCGCGCTCGGCACCGATTACGAGGGCTACACCTGTGACTGGGAGCTCGGCATGCCGATGACCGAGATCCGCCTCATGGCCGCTGCCGGGATGACACCCATGCAGATCATCGTCGCCGCGACCCTCAACGCTGCCCGCGTGAGCAATCTCGAGCACGACCTCGGTACCCTCGAACAGGGCAAGATTGCCGATGTGTTCGTCGTCGAAGGTGACCCCCTGAGCGATCTCGAAGCTCTGCTGGACGTGCGGTTGGTCATTCACGAAGGAACCGTCATCCGCAGCGAGCTTCCGGGCACAACCCCTCCCCCACCACGTCCCGCGAGCGGGCGTGTGGGTGGGTGATAATGGGTGTGATGGGTGGGTGCCGTCGGCTGTTTCGACCTGAAGTCGTCCGACGGTTCTGCTCGAGCATCCGCCTTGGCGCCGCTGCTCGTTTGCCGACACGAGAAGCGAGAGTGAATTAGGGTGGATCTGAGAAGGACGACGGATGGTGACAATGGCAACACTGACATTCTGCGGTGCGGCGGGCACGGTCACGGGCTCGTGCTCGTTGATCGAAAACGGAGATCTACGATTCCTGGTCGACTGTGGTCTGTATCAGGGCAACAAGAGCGTCAGGGAACTCAATATTCAACCCTTCCCATTTAATCCGGAAGCAGTTGATTTTCTGGTTCTGACTCACGCTCACATCGACCATTCCGGACTGATCCCAAAGCTGGTCAAGGCTGGTTTCAAGGGGCCCATCTACGCCACGCAGGCAACCGCGGACCTGCTCGAGTTCATGCTTCCCGACTCGGCATCGATCCAGGAATCCAACGCCGATCGTCTGAACCGCAAACGTCGCAGACGCAACCTGCCGGAGATCAAGCCGGTCTACGACTCCGACGATGCGGCGCGAGCGCTCGAGAAGCTGCATCCGATCGAGTACGAGAGCTGGTTCGAGCCCGCCACCGGTGTCCACGCCTGCTACTGGAACGCAGGTCACATTCTCGGTTCGGCGTCGGCGGAACTCAGACTCGACGAGACACCTTCGGGCAACCCGCTGAGAATTCTGTTTTCAGGGGATCTCGGCCCGGACGAGAAGGTCTTCCACCCCGAGCCCGATGCACCCGAGGGGTTCGACTACATCATCTGCGAAAGCACCTACGGCGGCCGCGACCGCGACGACTACACGATCGAGGAACGACGCGCGACGTTGCGCGACGAGCTCAGACGGGGCCTCGAACGGGGCGGCAACGTGGTCATCCCCTCGTTTGCAGTCGAACGCAGCCAGGAGCTGTTGCACGATATCGGTGTCTTGTTGGTGCGGCGCGAAATTCCCCAAGCCACCGTATTCCTCGATTCCCCACTCGCCCGCAAAGCCACCGAGGTCTTCATTCGCCACGCGACGAGCCTCGAAGACGTCGATGTTCCCACCGAAGACCTCTTTCGAGACCCCCATTTTCGGCTCGTCCAGAGCGTCGATGAGAGCAAGGCGATCAACAAGATCAAGAGCGGGGCGATCATCATCTCGGCCAGTGGGATGTGCGACGCGGGTCGGATCAAACACCACCTCATCAACAACATCTGGCGTGAAGAGTCGACGGTGCTCTTTGTCGGCTATCAGGCGCCGGGCACCCTCGGACACGTTCTGACGAGCGGCAGCAAGGATGTCCGCATCCACGGCAAGGAGTTCAAGGTACGCGCCGCCATCCGGCGCATGGGCAACTACTCGGCCCACGCCGACCAGGGCGAACTCGCCGATTGGATCACAGAACGATCCCCCGTCGTCGGCCGTCTGTTTCTCAACCACGGAGAGGATGACGCCAGGAAGGCGCTGAGCGAGTTACTCGTCGAGAGGGGCCTCGACTCGTCGAAGATCGTGCTGCCCTCATTCGACGAGCACTACGAACTGGTCGCCGGGACCGCTGAGTCCAAGGGCCGGATCGCCGAGCGGATCGACGACCGGGCGCTCGAACGCGACTGGCACTCGGACTACGCGGTGTTCATTCTTCGGCTCGCCGACCGCCTCGAGGAGACCGCCGATCCGAAAAAACGCACGCTCATCATCGCTCGCTTGTCCGAAGCGCTGGACCAGGACTGAACACGAGACTGCCTACTTCTCGTTGAGCGCGACACGGATCTCGTGGGAGAGCTCGGTCATACTGAATGGTTTGTGCATGAAGTACGCCGATTCCAGGTTCTGAACCATCTCGGCGATACGGTCCTCCGAGTACCCCGAGATGACGATGACCCCGAGGTCCGGCCAGCGCTCCCGGAGCTGCTCGGCGAGCGCCGCCCCCGAAAGGCCGGGGAGCATGAGGTCGGTGATCAGCAGATCGAAGGTGAGAGTCGGATCGAGTGCCAGAGCCTGCTCGGCGTCCTCCACCGCCACGGTCTTGTAGCCGAGCATCTCCAGCACATCGCGGAGGCCGCTGCGGGTGGCCGCCTCATCCTCGACCAGCAGCACACGCTCTCCACGACCGGGGACGAAACCGGACGCCGGATCTTGACGGACCGCCGCAGCGTTCGATCCGACCTGCTCCCCGGGAAGCAGAACCAGCACCCGGGTACCGTGATCCTCCCGACTGTCAACCTCGATGCTGCCCCGGTGACGGCTGACGATACCGAGAGCCACGGACAGCCCCAGCCCGGTACCGAGGCCCCGCTCCTTGGTGGTGAAAAACGGTTCGAACATACGGTCCCGGACGTGCTCGGGGATACCGGTGCCGTTGTCCTCTACCTCGAACCAGTCCTGCCAGGGGCGTTCCTGTAGTGTCTTCAGCTGCACTGCAGAATGCGTTTAGTGCGTGTCTTTTGGTAGCTTACCGCTGGGAATGGTGATGTCTACACTATTCGGCTGATATTCGGAGGGTTTGAAATGGAGGTTTTATTGTAATTTTCCGAGG
>JARFRM010000096.1 GCA_029287235.1 Thermoanaerobaculales bacterium | reverse complement strand
AGACCATAGTCCCTACCTCCGTCAGGCGCGCCTCCGACGAGGAGGCGTGCCGCCCTCTCAGCCGCGGGGCTCTCCGGAGCCCCGCATTTTTTGTGCCGGCCTACTGCGAGAGGCAATTCGGGTGGGCCACGGACTCTAACGGGCGCGATGAGGGCGCCGCGGTTGCCTGCGCCGTGGCACAGTTTGTGCCGCCACAGGGTGTGTCATGGCACACGTTCGTCGCAGGCAGGGGTGGCGGCGGCGCAGTGGCTCTCGAAATGGGATTCGTTAGCGTTTGGTTGGGTCAATCCGATGATGGGCAAGAACCTAGGTCGGTGTTTATGTGACGGGTGTCACCTCTCCGGTCGAGGTCGTGCGAGAATTGGTATGAAATGTGTATGTGACATTATCCGAATGAACCGAGCCAAGGATTAGATGTGAACGAGACCTTTGTCGCGGATGCCGTACTCGATTGTGTGGCGGACGGTGTCTTCACTGTGGACAGCGATTTCCGCATCACGTACTTCAACAAGGCGGCCGAGGAGATCCTCGGCTACGACCGTCAGCAGGTCATCGGCCGGCCGTGCCGCGAGGTCTTCCGGTCAAGCATCTGCGACAACGGATGCGGGCTGAAGCGAGCCATCGAGAACGACCACCCGGTGATGATGCGGGCCATCTACATCACCAACGCGAGCGGCGATCGGCTGCCGGTCTGCATTTCGGCCGGTGTTGTGCGCGACGACAACGGCGAGATGGTGGGTGCGGTGGAAACCTTCCGGGACCTCACCCAGCTGGAGATGGTCGGCCACGACGCGACGCAGACCGTGTTGCCCAACATCATCGGCCGGAGCCCGGCCATGTCGAGGGTCTTCGACCTGGTTCCCATCGTCGCCGAGAGTGACAGCACCGTGCTCATCGAGGGCGAAAGCGGAACCGGCAAGGAGCTCGTCGCGCGGGCGGTGCACGAGCTGAGCTCGCGGCGCGACAGACCGCTGGTTGTCGTCAACTGCGGCTCGATTCCGGACACCCTGTTGGAGTCCGAGCTCTTCGGTCACAAGGCGGGCTCCTTCACCGACGCGAGGCACGACAAGCCGGGCCGCTTTGTCCTCGCCGACGGTGGGACGATCTTGCTCGACGAGATCGGCGATGTCTCGCCGGCGCTCCAGGTGCGCCTGCTGAGGGTGCTCCAGGAGCGGGTGGTCGAGCCACTCGGGGGCACCCGGCCGGAGCCCGTGGACGTGCGGGTGATCGCGGCGACCAACAAGAACGTCTCCCAGCTCGTCGAGCTCGGGAAGTTTCGCAAGGACCTCTACTACCGAATCAACGTGGTCAAGGTCTCCATCCCACCTCTCCGCGACCGTTGCGACGACATCCCCCTGCTCGTGGACCACTTCATCCAGAAGTCCAACAACAACGGGCGCGAGATCGAGGGGGTTTCGCCGGAGGTGATGGAGATCCTGCTGGCGCACAACTACCCGGGCAACGTCCGCGAGCTGCAGAACATCCTCGAGCACGCCGCCGTGCTCTGTCCCGAGGGTGTGATCAAGCCCGAGCACCTGCCCGACGAGTTCCTCGGATCGGTGCACACCAACGCCGATCGACCAGACATGATGGAGTCGCTTCAGCGCAGTCTCATCGTCTCCGCCCTGCAACGGAACGGCGGGAATCGGCGGGCGGCGGCCAAGGAGCTTTCGGTCCATCCCACGACCCTGTGGCGTCGCGCCCGGAGACTCGGCGTCGAGATGCCCGAGAACGACGGGCGCTCCAATCCCCGCCGGCACTGAATTCACTCGCTCGATTCGTGTTGTTTAGCGGCGAATTCTTGTCGAGATACGTCCTTTTCTGAACATCGACTCGAATGCGAGTTTGCGCGGGATAAATCCGATCAAAATTTTCGGCTACTAATTCTCCAGATATTTTCAGTCTGTTCTTCCTGAACACAATTCCCACCGTTGCAATCGTGCATCGGTATGAGGGTCCGATTTTTCGAGAAAACGGCTAAGTTATTGAAGAAAAATATGATATCGGAAGTGTCACAAGTTGGCACGAATCGTGAATGTATCCGTGTGCAGTTATTGCTAGCAGGTTCAAGGGTGCAATCGCCGAAAACGGCGACCCAAGACAAGTCGGACAGTGAGGGGAAGTGCGTCCTTTTCTTTCCCGAGAAGCCCCTCCACCGACGTAGCTCGAGCGAAAAAGGGGGAGATCATGCGTCGAATTTTCACAATCGTTTCGTTGATCTTATTGGTGATCGGTGTGGATGTGGCGAATCTCGAGGGCGGTATGCAACATGGCCAACCCATCCCATCGGCCGTGAATGCACTTGGCCCCGGTCGGGTCGATCTGGATTTGATGGCCGGCCCTGTCGATGTCGTCGGACGAGTCATCATTCACAACAAGAACGGTGGTCTGGTGATCGATGTCGAGGCCGTCGATGGCTGGAAGCTCGATGAACTCCACATCCACACGGGCTGGTCGGAGAATCCGATCCCTGTCCATCCGATACAGGGGGGCCCGCTGCCGAACAGCTTCGACCACCAGTGGGAGTTTCCCGCGCCCATCGAGGCCTATCCTGTTTTCCTCGATTTTGACGAGGATCTCGAGGGCTTTCATTGGGGCCAACCGTGGGAGGAGCAGCGGCTTCGCCACATCGCGATCCACGCGAACGTGGTGAAGGTCGACTCGAATGGATACGTCTATGCCGGGCGGCATGCCTGGGCGAAGGGGAATCTGACCTTTGAAGGCGGCACCCCGTCGGCCTGGTGGCTGCTCTATCCCCTGACCCACAAGGGGCGTTTTCACTTTATCGATTCACCCGTCGCCGGGCTTCGAATGATCAGTCCGACGGAGGACGTCTATACCGATGAGTCGGGTTCAGGGGACTACTTCCCCGGCGAGGAAGGGTCTTTCTACCTCGGCAACCAGCATCTGGGAACGACCCTGCTCGAGCACAAGGTCTCGCCCCTCGATATGTTGCCCGCCTCCGACCTCGATGACCCTCGAGTGGCCAATATGGCGAAGATGCTCCAGAGTTTCGACGCCGACGCCGATCCCAAACCCGGCATCACCATCACCTGGGAGGCGAGAGCTTGTCTCAACCAGGCATTGATGGACCACGGTTACATCGACGACTGGGCGAATGATGCGCACGTCGATCTCCTGGTGGATGCGACCATCGCCTACTGTTCCGTTCTGGGACTGGTCGAGGTGTCTCGCGAGGAGGCCGTGATCAACCTTTCGCGGTCGCTGAACTCGAAAATGTTCCGCAAGAACGTGTCGCGATCGTCGCCGGAGGCCAACTCCAAGGCCAAGCTCAACGTCATGCCCGTGTGGTTCCCGGCGTTGAAGGCCAACGGTGAGTCGAACCCCATCGAGTACTACGATGACGACGGTGAGTTGATTCGGGTTGCCGACGAGGCGAAACCGGTCATCGTCACCTTCACCCAGGAGGACGAAACAACGGGCGCTCACGATGTCTGGGCCGCGGTCTCTCGCGATGACGGCAAGACATTCAAGAGGAAGAACATCTCCAGAGGCGCCGATCGGACATCCTTCACCCTTAACGAGGGCCTCGGTGCGCCGTACTACGGACACGCCAAGAAACCCGTTTTCCAGGTCAAGGGGAACAAGATTCTCGTGGCCTGGTCGAGCAAGTTCTGCAAGGGAGGCAAACCGGCCTATTCGATCCAGGTCTGTCCCGATACCGATGGTGACGGGGTGCCCGATCCGTGCGAGACCTGCAGCGGCACCGGGGACAACATGCACTGCGGTCCGGATTACACCTACGACGATCCGTACTACAAGGATGATGTCTGGGGTGTCGGCGGTCCGCAGCGTTCCCACGACTACACCATTGACGGCTTCCCCGAGGTGGGTGAGCTGCCCTTCAGCTGCGTCTGGACCGCGCGCGGGACCCTCGTGACCCAGAGCATGATCAACAACTCGCCCGGAACCTGGGGTGACTACGAGGTCGGCGACATCGTCTGGTTCAAACCCGAACGCCTGACCTCGGCCCGCCGCGATGCCTACCAGATCTTCACCGGTGCGGCCGCCGGCGCCGGCTTCGGTGTGGTCTGGCAGGAGGATCCTGCCGGTCTCCGACCAGGCAAGGGCTGTGGACCGGGTCACGGCTGGAGCGGCGCGACCACCAACCACAAGACCGACATCTGGTACAGCTACGTCTCGTGGGACGACCACACAAAGGTGGACACCCACTTCCTGCCCGGAGGCGACCCGGAGCACGACATCGACGAGGTGCCGGGACGCCCCAAGGCGTTGGTGCCCATGTCGTTGCCGGTGCGCCTCACCAACAACGCCGCGGTCAACACCGACAATCTGAAGGTCGAGCTCGACGCGAACGGTTTCCCCGTCGAAGACGCCGACGGAAACTGGATCCCGGTCATGGACGAGGATGGCAAACACGCCGGGTCCCACCGCTATGGATATGAGGTGGACGGTCTGTGCGAGAACTTCTATGAGTTCATCAACAACCAGGGGGCCGAGAAGAAGGTCTGCATCACCGCCGACGGTGTGCTGCTCGACGGCGACACCGGGGCCTCGCGGCCGAATCTTTTCATGCAGCCCTACACCAAGAGCGACGGCACCAAGGGAGCCTGGGCGATCCTCGCCTACGAGGAGACAAAAGGTGTCGGTGGCGGCGCGCCGGACCACACCATGGGCGAAGGCCCCTACGGTGACGAGTACGTCATCGACGAGGGCAAGAACGTCCACTATCACAGCTTTGACGCCACCCAGCCCGACATCGTCCACCCGGGCCAGATCGTCAACCATCCCGAGCGCGATGAGAACGACAACATCCTTTACCTCCAGGATGAGGACGGCAACCTCATTCTCGACTACCTCGGGCAGGTCCAGTTCGCCTATCACAACGCCCGCCGGCCTCGTTTCGCGCTCCAGGGCAAATCGGCCATCGGTCCCTCCGGGACCATCGCGGTCATGCTCTACAAGGAGGGTCCGGAAGGGCAGGGTGCGGCTTCGGACATCATGATGCGGCGTTTTGTCGTGTCCGGTCCGGGCAATCCCTACAAACCGTCGAATTTGGTCTGCGAGGAGTGGATGCCGGCGGGGGACGGCAGCCCGACCTGCGTCAGAGGTGCGCGCAACTTGAGCTCCACGACCGTCGAGGCGGAGTGGATCAACCCCGAGGCCGACCCCGACTCCCACGGTGAGAACAAGAAGATCTGGAAGTGGTCTCAGTCGGAGGCCAATCTCCTGGATTCGTCCATCGCCAACCCCTACGAGGACGCGCGCGCCCACCGGGGACAGCTGCGTGGCGACTTCCTCGCCATCGCCTACACCCACACCCCGAACTGGGGCGCCTACCGCAACGGCAATGACAAGCACGATCTCTACGTCAGACGTTCCTTCGATGGTGGCGAGACCTGGACGACCGACCCCCTGGCGGCGGAGGCCATCAGCCACTGCCAGACCTTCAACGACCCCGAGACCAAGATCAAGGAAGAGGTCTGTACGGAGTTCTTCCCCGGTCAATTCGAGTCCGGGCGGAACGTGTCCCAGCTCCAGAACGCCAAAACCACCGTGGGTGAGCCGCGGCTCGTGGCGACCCCCGGGACGGTTAAAGTCAACAGCGTCTGGACGGGGATTGCGGAGGACAAGCAGAACAAGAACGTCTTCTACGTGACCTACGGCACCAACACCAACCCGAAGAAGGATCCCGACACCGGGCTCCAGGACCCGCAGGTTCCCGAAGACCTCTTCTTCAGTTTCAGTCAGGACCGGGGCCAGCACTACGTCGTCGACGAGTGGGTGGTGAATCCCGATTCCGACGGCAACTGGGCCGGCGAGGTCAAGACCGCCTGGTTCAGGCTTGCCAAGGGCGATCCAGAGCAGGGCGAGGCCCAGATCAGGATGACACCGGACGGAACCCGATTCTACGCCACCTGGCTCGAGGAACTCGTTTCCCAGGGTCATAGCGATATTCACTTCCGGCGAGTGATGCCGGGAGAGTTCGGAGCGAACAACGCCCCCTGATCGACCTTTTGTTTTCGCGGCGCGCGAGACCGGTGGGATCTCCTTCCTCATCCGGTTCCCGCGCGATCTCCTCCGGGCGGGTGCCTCGGCACCCGCCCCCTTCTCTTTTACGGTAGTTCGGCCCAGCGCACCTCGGCGATACCGGAGCGGGTTCCGACCCACAGAATATCTCCCGCCGGGCGGACCGCGGTGACGTCATCGGATGGCAGGCCGCCGGCTGATGTCAACCGCTGCCAGTGACCGGTTTCCGCGTCGTGGAGTAGGAGGCCGTCGCCCATGGTGCCGGCGGCCACACCCGTCGGGGTCAGCGCTATGGCATTGGGATTGACCCATGCGTTGCGCACCACCGTTCGCCATCTGCCGCTGCGGTCGGTTCTGAGCAGACCGGAGTCGTAGGTGCCCGCCCACATGAAATCACCGTCGGGGAGCAGGGCGGTGATCCAGGAGTCCGGAAGTCGGCCGTTGAGCTCGGTGTCGCGTTCCCAGGCGCCCCCGCGCCGCCGCATGATGCCGCGCAGCCCGGCCGCCCACAGCCCACCGCGAAAACGAACGGCCGTGTGC
>JARFRM010000067.1 GCA_029287235.1 Thermoanaerobaculales bacterium | reverse complement strand
CCCGCATTTCCACAGGTTGAAGGTCTACACGGCCTATGAATTCCTCGAACAGCGTTTCGATGTCAAGAACCGCACGCTTGGAAGCATCCTTTTCCTCACCCAGCGGGGTCTGGCCTGCGGCTTCACCATCTTCGCCCCGTCCCTGATCATCTCCGTTCTCCTGGGGTGGGATATCCGCCTGACGATTCTGGTGATCGGCGGATTCGTCACCCTCTATACAACCACGGGCGGGACCGACGCCGTCAACAAGACCCATCTCCTGCAGATGGGGATCATCACCATGGGTATGGGGGCGGCGTTTGTCATGATTCTCCGGCTCCTGCCTCCCGACATCTCCCTCATGGACGCCACCAACGTGGCCGGAAAGATGGGGAATCTGAACGTCATCAATTTCGAGTTCGATCTGAAGGACAAGTACAACGTCTGGTCCGGGCTCATCGGAGGGACCTTCCTGGCCCTCTCCTACTTCGGAACCGACCAATCACAGGTCCAGCGATACCTTTCAGGCCGCTCTATTGCCGAAAGCAGGTTCGGACTCCTGGCCAACGGCGTCTTGAAGATCCCCATGCAGTTCTGCATTCTTTTCATCGGGGCGATGATCTTCGTCTTCTTTCAGTTCGTCACGCCGCCGTTGTTCTTCAACCCGGTCGAGTCCAGCCACGTTAAAAGCGGTGCTCACTCGCGGGCGTATGAACAGTTGGAGTCCGAGTTCAAGCAGCTCCACGATGAGAAACAGACACATATTCGACAGATGCTGACCGCGATGGAGGGCAACGACGAAGCCGAGCTGGAACGAACGCTTGAAACCCTCGAGCGCTCCAAGAGTCAGGAGCAGGAGCTGCGCCGGGAAGCCGTCTCACTGATCGCCATGTCTGATCCGGGGGCCGACACCAACGACATCAACTACATCTTCCTGAGCTTCGTCATCAACTACCTACCGGTGGGTCTGGTTGGGCTGATTCTGGCGGCCATTCTCTCGGCCTCGATGTCATCCACGGCCGCGGAGCTCAATGCGCTGGCGTCGGTTTCAGTGATCGACATCTATCGACGGGTCTTCAAACCCGGTCAGTCCGATCGTCACTATCTCAGGGTGTCGAAGATCATCTCGGTTTTCTGGGGAGCTTACGCGATCGGCTTTGCGATGTTCGCCAACAGCCTCGGCTCCCTCATCGAGGCCGTCAACATCCTCGGGTCGTTGTTCTATGGTTCGATCCTGGGGATCTTCATCATCGCGTTCTCGTTCAAAAAGATAGGTGGAGACGCCACCTTCATCGCCGCGATCATCGCTGAGGTCGTGGTCCTGTCATGTTTCTTCTTCAGCGAGATCCCCTATCTGTGGTTCAACGTTATCGGTTGCGCCGTGTTGATCGTGGTGGCACTCCTTCTCAACCCGCTGTTCTCCCCCGAGCAGGGACGCGTCTGAGACACCTCCCGTAGAAGGTGTCGGTGGTCGAGTTCCTGCGCTGACATCACCCGCGTGGAGGAGTAAGATCGACGAACGGGGAAGAGCATGGATCTTCGAATCGACGAGCAACGGAGGATCGCCCACATCAAGCTGGCGGGTCGGGTGGACAAGGAGGCAATCCTCGGCGCCCTGAACGCCTGCGTCGCCCATGAGGGGTACCGACCCGGCACGGGCAGACTGTGGGACTTCTTCGACGCCGACCTCTCGTTGGTGAACTCCGAGACCATCCGCGAGATGGCGCAGTACTCGCTGAGGTTCCCACCGGGTGTCAGAGACGTCAAGGTCGCCTTCGTAACCGATCGGGACCTGGAGTTCGGGCTCTCCCGGATGTTCGAGATGTCATCTCGAGCCGAGACGCCGATCCGCGTCTTTCGGACGATGGACGAAGCCGTCGAGTGGATGAGCGAGGATCCACGAGGGTCGTCGCCCTGAGGCCACGCCGGGCGAGCTTCTTCGTGTCCTCGAAATCTCCGAGATCATCGATCCTGCAGCCTAGCCCCGATACTGTTCAGTAAAGCCGGGAGCAGGGGATTTCGTGCAGCCAAGATGGCTGCGCCACAACGGTTTGAAACATTGTGGGGCGGGCTTCCAGCCTGCCCACGGCTCTAACTGAACAGTATTGAGCCTAGCCCGAAGTATTCATGAGCTGTCTGCTGCGGCCAACGATGCATCGGCGCCCGCGCACCACCGACCACCTCGTCGTGTCGCCGGTCTCGAAGCCATCGGCGAAGAGGCTGCCTGAGATCCCGTAGAGATACGCCAACAGGGCCGTCTTGCCACGCATGGTCTGGCGCGGAGTGAACTCGTTGTGAGCCCACACCCAACGGGACGGAAAGTAGCACTCCCCGATCGGCCAGGTGTTCAGAACATCGCCGGGGACGCTGTTCTCATAAAGTGCGGACGGCCGCCCCATGGTCATGGCCGGGTACCAGTCGTCGAGGTTCATGTACGGCGTGTGCCCGGGGTGCACCCCCGGAAAACCGTCGTCCGATCCCGAGGTGTAGGCCTCCAGGATGCTCCGCTTCGACGCCAGCGCCGTGAACGCCGTGGTCATGTGGATTCGGTTCATCGGGTTCCGGCCAAGACCCCAGTCGGCCTCGAGGGCGAGGGCCTTGGCGAAGTGGTCGCGGTCCGCCGGATCGTCCGTCACCGCGTGGGCGATGATGGTGCGGTCGACGTGCTGGCCGGTGCGGAAGTAAGCGGGGGCCTGGTCGGTCGCGCGCCGCGAGGGGCGGGTGTCGATGAGATCCGCCTCCTGCGACCGGGCCTCGCTGATGATCGCCGCCTTCATGTGATCGCGCATGGCCGGGTAGTGAATCGTGCGCGGCGACTTCAGGTAGGCGGCGGTGCCCCAGACCTGGTTCCGGCCGGAGTCGTTGAGGGTCGACGGGGAGGAGGCGCACACGCTCTCCGAATGGACGATGTCCTCCCAGACGGTGTCGCCGGTGACGTTGTACAGGTGGGCGGCGGCGGTCATCCGGAGGTCGCGGCCGCGGACGAGGCCGGTGTCGACCTCGATCCCCTCGTCGAGCATCGGGTCCGCCAGACCGTCGGCAAAGGTGAATGCGGCGACGGCCTCGTCCCGGTAGTGCTCCATCAGGCCGGAAAGTCCGATGAGACGGAAGGCGTCGGCGAGCATTGCGGCGTTGACTCCACTCGATTGTCTTCTCGATCGCCAACTTCGACCGTGCGGTGGATCACCCGCAGAATCAGCTGGTCACGTGTGAGTTTGCCGTGAACGCGAAGGGTCGCACCCATCTGGATCGTCTGACGCGGCTCGGACGACGAGTCCGCGCATCGACTCATTGCGCAAACACGACGTACCCCGATACAATCAACGGTAGACCGTCATCGAAAAAATGAGCGGGGATCATAGACCTCCGTTGGACGAGAGCCTTGGCGACTCGCTGGCCAGCGAGCGTGAAGAGACCAGGGACTTAGAGGGTCCGTTTGAGCCGGATCGGGATCCGGATCGTACGCTCGAGTCTCCGTCGAGCGTGCCGCACACGATCGGCGACTACCGGATCCTCGGAGTCAT
>JARFRM010000196.1 GCA_029287235.1 Thermoanaerobaculales bacterium | reverse complement strand
GCGACGGCCAGCAGGTTCTGATCGGGGCCAGAGAACACCAGGACTCCTCCGCCGAGACGCGGCCCTGCGTCGTCGTAGATCTGAATTGGTTCGAAAAGCTGCCGGAACGGGTTGATGGGGGATCTCGCTAGTCACGCCCGGGTCTACCCGACACCGATCTTCAACTCCCTACCCCAGTCCCCGGTCCCGATCCTGCCCGCCTCCGCGCACGCCCTCAACCCTCGATGTGCCGTAACCGCCGATCGATCCACTCCGCCCCGTCGTCGAATCCGATCTCCCGGTACAGCGCGGCGAGCCGCCGGTACCGCTCCACGACGTCGAAGCCGACGCTCCACTGCAGCTTGCGCAGGTCGTTTGGGCACAGGTGCAGAGGCCGCGAGTCGCTCTCGGCCAGGTGATTGGAGCCGTTCATGACGCACAGGCAGGCGGTGCAGTGGCGGATCCCGAAGGCGTGGGCGGTCTCGTGTGCGAGCACCTTGCAGCTGCGCCTCAGCACCAGGGACGGATCGTCGGAGTCCTCTCCCCAGAATGCCGGAACGTACCGAACGAAGCTGTAGACCGCGACCCGCTCACGCAGCGACGCCTGGCCGAACACGTAGTTCCAGTCCGGCCCCGGGTACAGGTCCTGCATCGTGATCCCGACCGAGCAGAACGCGTACTCCGGCAGGTTGCGCCGCAGCAGATCGAGCAGTTCCCCGGTCAGCAGCTGAGGCCGGCGCAGGTTGGCCACCCGGCGGGAGGTGACGTCGACGTGGTCGAGGTTCACCGCCGGCAACACCTGGGCGGGCATGCCGAAGTAAGTTTCGGTGAAGCGCCGCAGGGTCCCGACCGGCGGCGCGCTCGGGTGGTCGAAACGGCCGATGGGCTGCAGCACCAGAACCGATCGCGTCTCGTCCGGTCGATTCGGGCCCGACCTGAGGAAGCCAGCGAAGCTCTGCCCGAACTCGTGGTGGACATCGAGCCAGTCGCCGGGCGCCGGGGTCGGCAGCGGCTCGAAGCCCAGCCCGTCGTCCACCGCCCACATTGGCGCGTCTTCCGCGGCTTCCACCGGTGCGGCAGCTCGTGGAGTTGCGCGCTCGTCAGTCCCGCCCGTCACCACGCCACCCCCCTCTGTTCGCTCGCAGGCCGACTGCACGACGACGAACAGAAGCGCGGGAACGACGATCCCGAGGATTCGCTGAGCATGCGTCATTGATTCGCCCCAATCATACCGGACGACGACGCCGCTCAGTTCCCGATGCCCTCGACCGCCTCCTGCTCGCTCAACAGGTAGACCTGCCTGGCATCCGCCTGCTTGAGCGCGTCGAGCACGAAGTCGATTCTCTCGTAGTGGGTCCCCCGATCCGCCCGAACGACGAACGCCTGGTCTCGATCCGCCGCGACCAGCGTCGAGGCGAAGCTGACCACCTCATCGTCCGACCCGATGGGGATCGCGCGCTCCTTCCCGGTCGAGACGCGGATCACCTCCCGGACCTCCGAAGGAGCGATCGAGATGATGGCGGCGCCCTTTGGCACCTCGGTGCGAACCACCGTCCGCGGCAACTCCATCCGTGTCAGATCCGGAGACACACTGTAGGTCAGAACAAAGAACACGATCAGCAAGAACACGACATCGGCCATCGATGCGGTGAAGATCCCGGCCGAGGCCGTTCGGCGACGAGCAGCTGCAAGATCCATGGAGACCCCCTCTCGACCAACCCTCAGGTTGGCGGTTCACCCAGTGGGAGTTCCAACAACCCGGCGAGTTCCTCACCACACCCAAAGCCAGCCCTTCCCAATCGTGAGATCGCCAAGCCTCGGATAACCGAACCAGGAATCGCCGGGCCTGGGATCGCCGAGCTCCAGCTCGGCATTGGAACCGTGCCTCGAACCGTGCCTCTGATCACATCACCACAACAAACGCCCAACCGGATTGGATTGTGAGGTTGTGATCAGCGGCACCCACTCCCACTTTCCGGGACGTTTTACCGAAGCTGCCGGGTGTCGTCGATTGCAGCGTTGGGCTGGCGGCGGACGAGAAGTCGGGTGACCAGTGGCACATCTCGCTGGTCGTGCGATTCGCGTCGTTGGACGACCTTCCGCCGTTTGCCGATCACCCCGACCATCGGTCTTATGTCGATGACTTCATCCGCCCCAGGCTCGCGTCAATCGCCGCCTACAACCTCGAGGTGTAGCCACATCGCCCGCGGGGACGCGGGCGCTACAAGACGTCGAGCTCTGTTGTAGCGCAGGCGTCCTCGCCTGCGATGACAACGAGGAATGACCGGGCCGCAAGCAGGGATGCTTGCTACTACAAGGATTCAGGATTTGTGGGTGCAAGCTTCCAGCTCACCAAAGGCGCGACACCGGAACCCGCGTTTTGTAGCAGCAAGCTTCCAGCTTGCGACCGAGCGCCATGGTGGCACCCTTCATCGGCAAAAAAAGCCCGAAGGACGCGGCTGCGCCGCGCCCCCCGGGTGGGTGTTCACTTCGACATCTTCTTCTGCTCCAGCATCTGCTGGAGCTTGGTGTACTGGTCGCGAAGCTCCGCCGCCTCCTCGTTGCGGCCCTGCCTCTCCAACTCCTCGGCCTTCTTCAGCAAGTTCTTTGACTTTTTCTCGATTTCCATCTGCTTCTCGTAGGCCTGTTTCTTGTAGATCTTGTCGTGGATCATCGCGACCTTCTCGGCGGAAGGCTCCACCGTGATCCGGTCGAGCAGAGCGTCCTGGCCGACCAGGACGACCTCCGTCGAGGCGAGGATCTTCTGACTGGCGTCGTGCTTGAGCTGCTGCATCTCCTCGTCCGACAGGCCGTTCTCCTTGGCTTCGGCGACCTTGATCTTGACCTTGTACTCGACCTTCTTGCGGTAGCTCAGACCCCGCACCACGTCGTATGCCTCCATGATGTCGAGCTCGCGGCCCTGGAAGGGACCGGAGTACGGGAAGCACTCGAGGGAGCGCTCGGTGTCGGACAGGGTGACGGAGACGAGAAAGGCGTTGCGCTCGGAGAATGAGATCTCGCCGTTTGCGTCGACGTCGGCCGACGGGTAGCGGGCGATGCGGGAGACGATTTGGGTGGCGTGTTGGTCGAGGGCCTGGTCGGTCAGCTCCTCGTGGGTCGAGGTGCCGGCCTGAACACCGGTCGCGCCGGTCAGGGCGAACGCGCCCCAGGCGATTAGAAACGCGGCGGCGGCCAGTCTGCCGGCCGGCGATGAAGCCCTCCGTCCGGTTGAGTTGAGGATCATGTCGATTCTCCTTTCGAGAAAGCTCGCATTGCCGGCCATACAGGTGGACCAGCGGAACATCGGCGACGCGCCGACCGAGGACGCAGCCCGCAGAAGGCACCGGGCGTACGCCCCGGGGCTGAGCTTGCCGTGACGGAGGGCCCATTGGTCACAGGCGTGCTCGCGGGCGGCGTCGATCCGGCGGTTGATCCAGGCGACGACCGGCCAGAAGAAGAAGAGCGCGGCAGTGGCCCACTGCAGGCAGCGCAGCGCGAGATCGCCCCTTCTAAGGTGGGTGATCTCGTGCACCACCACCGTTTCCAGCTCGTCCGGCCGTGACAGCTGGCGACGGGAGAGAACCAGTACCGGGTTGAGAGCACCCGTAATCAGGGGTGCCGGGAGCTCTTCGGACACACGAACCAGAGGCGCCTTGCGCACGCCGAGGCGGCGGCAGACGTCCCGCACCACCGCCTCGGTGCCCGGATCGACGCCGGGCAACCGCGTGCAGTGGCGGATGAATCGGTAGTTTCGGACCAGACGCTGGCCGCCGAGCAGGGCGACGACACTGAGGTAGACGAGGGCGAGCGGCACCGGCCACCAGGGTCGGTCGTGTTCTCGTTGCGCTTGGGCTGCGAGCTGCGCTCCGGCCGACGCGGTCACCTCCCCGACGGCCTCTTCGGCCGTCACCGGCGTTGTCAGCGCTGCCCGCGAACGGTCGACCGCCCGGTCGACGAGGCTCGGCAGCGACCAAGCCCACTCGGGGCCGACGGGAAGGACGAACTTGACGAGAACCAGCGCCCATAAGCCGGCTGCCAACGCCGGGCTGATCCGGTTGCCGAGGACTCTGGTGGCGGCCCAGGTGAGGCCGGCGAGCACCGTGCCGAGCACGATGGCCTGCGCCACCCAATCGAGCAACGCCGACGCCGCGATCACGCTTTCAGGTCCGCTCATCTCCGCCTCCCGACCGGTCCGGCTCGCCATCGTTGGCTTCCCGGCCCGCGATCTTGGCCTCGATGCGGCGTACGTCCTCGGGCGACAGCTCGACCTCGTCGGCAAGGTGGAGGACGAGCTCACCGGCGCTGTCGTCGAAGACCGTGTGGATGAACTCGGCAAGCCGCTGCCGGAGCACCTGGTCGCGCCGCACGGCAGCGGTGTAGACGTAGGGCTGGCGGCTGGTGTCCGCCTCGAGCGCACCCTTCTCGGCCAGGTTCTTCATCATGGTCATGACCGTCGTGTACGCCGGCGGTCCGGACTCGTCGTCGGGGAGGTTTTCGAGCACCTGGCGGACGGTTGCGGAACCGAGCTTCCAGAGCGTCTTCATGATCCCGAGCTCCGCCGGGGTGATGTGCGGGTGCTGCGACATGCTGGCCTCCATTACTATGACATTAGTAAACCTACTACCCGTATAGTAGTTTGTCAAGTCCTCGCCGAAAACAACATCTCAATAGACTCTCGAAACGATGCCTACATGAGAAAAAGACGTCGTGGAAGCGTGCCGGGTTTCAACATCCACGGAGAGATGTTGGGTAGAACCCACCCTTCACATTCACGCAGTGTCTATGACCTAAGTTATCGGTGCCCGAGGATCGACAATGCAACAATGCGAAGGGTGGCACCCACCAAGGGTGGCACCCACCGAGCTGGAGCTTGCCGGTCCTACAGGCTCGTTGTAGTAGCAAGCATCCTTGCTTGCGGTGCGGGGTGTGTGGCGCTCGGCGTCCTCCACTCGCCTGACTGCGGTCAGAACCGATTTCGTTTCCGCGATCTCGGTTCAACTCGCCCGCCAACCGATCGCGGGTGCCCGTACCTGAAACCGGCCGCAACGTGACAACCGGCACCGTCCCGAGCACTGGGCCCGGGAAGCAACGCCGAGACTTCCCAATCACCTCCTCGGTCATCACCGAGGAGAATTTACAGAAACGTGTGATTTCAATGCTCTCGCAGCCCGAACAAGCTGATGACGCAATGAAATCCTCGGTTCGCTCACCCACCGACCTAGAACCAGATCGACCGACGACCTAGCCAACAAGTGTGGAAGTGTGTACGTGGCACCGATCCGTGGCACCGATCGAAGTGTGTACGTGGCACCGATCCGTGGCACCGATCCTCCGGTTGTGACGTTGTGATCGGTGGCACCGTTCGGTGGCACCGTTCGTGGCACCGTTCACGTTGTGATCGGTGGCACCGGTATTGTGATCGGTGGCACCGTTCGTGGCACCGTTCGGTGGCACCGTTCGTAGCACCGTTCCGGAAACCGCCGGTGTCGCCGCATTTCAAGGGAAGCGGACGGTGGGCTCGGAGACCGGCGGCTGTGGTACGTTTGAGCAGCGTCAAGGTTCATTCCTCACCCTCAATCACTGCATGCGGCATTCCCTTTGGGCCGGCTGATCCGGTTCGAGACGGTGGCATGCGACAGGAGCACCATGCAAAACCTCGGAGTCATCGGTACATCGAAGAAGGAAAACGAGAAGCGGGTTCCCATCCACCCGGATCATCTGCCGCGCATCCCGGAACCCCTGCGCCGCCGACTCGTGTTCGAGGAGGGTTACGGCGCCCCGTTCGGGGTGCCGGATTCAGAGCTCGTCGCGAATGCGGGAGGTGTTGCGCCGCGTCACGAGCTGCTGGCCGATCTCGGGTTCGTCGTCCTTCCGAAACCGGGGCCTGAGGACCTTGAGGCGCTTCGCGAAGGCGGCATCCTCTGGGGGTGGCCGCACTGTGTCCAGCAGCGCGCCCTGACCCAGGTGGCGATCGAACGCAAGCAGACGCTCATCGCCTTCGAGGACATGTTCGTGTGGTCGCCCGATGGGTACGCGGGTCGACATACCTTTTACAAGAACAACGAACTGGCCGGCTATTGCGCCGTGCTGCACGCGCTCGAACTCAGGGGGATCGACGGCCACTACGGCGATCAACGCAAGGCCGTGATCATGAGCTTCGGTGCGGTGAGCCGAGGGGCGATCTACGCGCTCAAGGCGCGGGGATTCCGGGATATCACGATCTGCATCCAACGCCCCGACCACGAGGTCCGCGAAGAGATCCTCGACTGCCACTATGTTCGTGTTCACAGAGGCGACGAGGGTGAGCCGCGACTGACCATCATCGAGCACGACGGTGTCCGGCGGCCGCTGCTCGACATGCTCGGCGAGGCGAGGATCATCGTGAACGGGGTCTTTCAGGACCCTGACGACCCCCTCATGTTTGTCACCGAAGATGAGGTTTCGAGGCTCGAGCGCGACTGCCTCATCATCGACGTCAGCTGCGACGAGGGCATGGGCTTTTCATTCGCCAGACCGACCTCGTTCAACGAGCCGATGTTCAACGTGGGAACGGTGCACTATTACGCGGTGGACCACACGCCCAGCTATCTGTGGGACAGCGCGTCCCGGTCGATATCGGCCGCATTGATCGTCCATCTCGAATCGGTCCTGGGTGGCCCGGAGAGTTGGAGCAGAAGCGAGACAATCCGGCGTGCCATCGTCATCGACAACGGCGAGATTCTGAACAAGACGATCATCTCTTTCCAGGAGCGCCAGAGCCATTACCCCTACGAACCGTTGGACACTGTGCAAGCGGATCCGTCATAAGGAAGCTCGGCGCGGTTTGGTCGCGCACCCTGAAGGGCGCGCCTACGAATTTCTCGATTGTTCTCGGTGCCAGACCCAACGATTGAACGATCCTTGTCTTTCAGCGGACTTTTTGCCCTGACCGTGCGCAGGATTTCGATGACCTCGGTCGCCTTGGCATCCAACCTCCGGGGAAGAACATTCAATCGTTGGGCCTGGCGCCTCTCCTGCCCGAAGCCTTTGGTTTCATCAAGCCCCCGGCCACGGTCAGTAAGAGCTTCCAGGGGAGGGCGCTGACGGGGAAAACTGTCTTACCGACGCGGGCGCCCCACAGCTTGGCCCCGGCGAGGGTCGCCTTCGAGAAATCGGCGTCGCGGAGATCGGCGCCGGAGAACCGGCATCTGCTGCAGTCCGCGCCCTCGAGGTTGGCCGACCGGAGGTCCGCGAACTGCAGATCGCCGTCGGAGAGGTCTGTCGATGACAGATTGCAGTGCGCCATCGAGGCGTGGGTGGCGACGGTCTTTGTCAGATCGGCGTCGCGGAAGTTGACGCCCCTGGCGTTTGCCCGGACAAACGTTGCCCCCTCGAGGTTGTTGCCTGAAAGATCGGCGTTGCTGAGCTCGGCCCTGTCGAAGCGAGCCTGCTCCATCCGCCAGCCGCTCATCTTCATGCCGTTCAGCGTCGCCCCGCTCAGGTTTGCGCGGACGAGCGACAGCCCCTTCACCCGCACGATGGTGAGATCCAACCCGTCGAGCCTGGCGGCGGCGAGCTGAACCCCTTCGAGTACGAGCTCCGCGATCGCGGCGTTGCGGAAATCCGCGGCCTGGGCATCGCAGGCGAAGATCCGCGCCCCGGTCAGATCCGCTCCCTCGAAGCTCGCGTGGCTGAGATCGCTCTCGCTGATCTCGGCGGCTCCTATGCGCGCCCTGAGGAAGTTCGCCTCCCTGAATTTCGACTTGACGATCTTGGCGCCGTAGAGATTGGCGCCGACGAACTGGGCGCCGCTCGCGCTCACGTTGTCGAGTTCTGTGCTGGCGAGGTTGACTCCGTTGAAGATCACGCCGTCCATGATCGCCTTTGACAACCGTCCGCCGGTGAGCGTGCTGCCGCTGAAGCTCGCGGATCTCAGATCGGCGGCCGAGAGATCGGCGCCCGAGAGATCGCTTCCGTCCAATCTTGCGCTCGCCAGGTTGGCGCGCTCCAGGTTCGCGCCCTTCATCTCGCAGCCGCTGAAGTCCGCCCCTCGCAGCGATGCGTTGGTCATGAGCGTCCTGACAAACGACGACCCGTTCAGCTCGGCCCCGACGAGCATGACCGCGGTGCAGTCGGCGTCGTCGAGGACCGTCGCGTCGAAGACCGCGTTCTCGAGTTGGGCTTTCGCGAGTCTCGCGCGGCTCAGATTCGCCCCCTGAAGCCGGGCCCCTCGCATCGCGGCATTCGTCAGATCCAACCCTGCCAGATCGCATCCACCGAGGTCGGCGCCCTCGAGATCGGGCACCGCCTCCGGGTTCGCGGCTCGCCACCCGTTCCACTGCCCGGACAGAAGCCTCTGTCGGTGCTCCTCGTTCGCCATGGGAACCGCCTCTCCAGCCCGATCTCCTCGGGCGTCATCGCAAGTGCGCGACGAGATGCCAATCGTTGTCAGGCCGAGGGGCCCGGTTGGATCGCGTTTGACCATTGTCCCACGGAGAGGGGAGAAAGAACGAGAGGAAAGGGAACCGCCTCTACACTTCCAATCGTGTTGAGTTGTTTGGGATGGAAAAATAAAAATATCTGAAAATAAAACAGATATGTGCTACCGTCTGGTTCTTGGTAGCGGCCAGTCGGGCTGTCTACCTGTTGAGGTCGGCACACAGTCGGCCACGAGCGAATCCGCCAATCTCACCAGCTATCTGCTGCGGACCGCACTGCGACGTGCAGTACGTCCCTCGCGAAGAAACCCTGAGAGACAAGCGAGCTCGAAGACGAGCGCTTCCTCAACCGGAAGCGTTCAAGGAGAGAGAATTAACTATGTCGAAAAAACTATTTGTCGGAAGTTTGAGCTGGGGAGTGAACGACGATTCCCTGCGGGACGCTTTCAGCGTTCACGGCGAAATCAATGAGGCCGTTGTGATCACTGATCGCGACACCGGCCGTTCGCGTGGCTTTGGCTTTGTGACCTTTGAGGGTGACGATTCGGCCGACGCCGCCGTGGCGGCCCTCAACGGCACCGAGCTCGATGGCCGCACCATCCGTGTCGACGTGGCCCAGGCGAAAGAGCGCAGCCATGGCGGCGACGGTGGCCATCGCGGCGCCAGCGGTTGGTAGACCCTCAGTCCTAGTCGTGAAACCCCTCCCCGCGGAGGGGTTTTTCATTGAGCGTTGTCGGCGATCCCGTCATTGAAACCCAGGGCGAATTCGCCGAGGTCGCCGAGGCCGCCGAGAGCTGTTCCGGACCCCAAGCAGGGATGCTTGCTAC